>CBDUZB010000128.1:0-4535 GCA_965371605.1 uncultured bacterium | reverse complement strand
ATTTTAGAAAAAAAGGAAAAGAAATCAGCAAAGAAGACCTAAATATTGTAATTAAATATTGTAAAAATGCCTTGGAAATAGACCCTGCTCTTGCAAATGCGTATTATAATCTTGGGCTGGGTTATAATAGAAAAGGTTTATGGGATAAAGCGATAGGGGAGTACAAAAAAGCTATCAAGATTAAACCTGATTTTGCGAATGCACATTATGATCTTGGGTTGGTTTATAACAAAAAGGGTTTATATGATCAGGCAAAAAAGGAATTTGAAGAGATAATAAGAATGAATCCTGATTATGTGGTGGCTTATTATGGTCTTGGGGTAATTTATTATAAACAAAAATTGCTTGGTAAAGCGATAGAGGAATTTAAAAATACAATAAGAATAAATCCTGATTATGTGGATGCTCATTATTGTCTTGGGGTGATTTATTTAATCTTAGGTAACCGAAGAGATGCACTTGATAAATATAACATATTGAAGAATTTAGACAAAGAGAAAGCCAACAAACTTTTTAACTTCATTAATAACCAATCCCTAAAAAACAGCTGCTTTTAAGAATAATTTGATTTGGTTGTTAACCATAATAAAAGAAAGGTTGACAGAAAGGCCGTAATAATTTACAATAATGGAAATATTAAGCATTTTTCACAAAAGTTTTTGTGTTTGTTATTGAGATAAAAAATTTTTGACATTACCCAAAAATAAAAGGAGGGATAAAAAATGGTTAGTCAGTGTTTAAGTCAGGTGTGGTCAGCAGGAAAAAAAGAAATTATTTTGGATAAAAAGGTATGTGCAATAATCGGAGTAGGTGGATTTATTATTGCTACGGCATTAGCTGCTTATGCGAAAATTTATTTACCCTTTACCCCTGTTCCGATAACTTTACAGACTTTTTTTGTTTTACTTTCGGGAGCGGTTTTAGGTAAAAAATTGGGAGGGATATCTCAGTTGGGGTATTTGACGTTAGGTGTGGTAGGATTACCCGTTTTTGCCGGTGCGGGAGGAATAGGATATTTTTTTGGTCCAACAGGAGGATACTTAATCGGATTCTTATTAGCTTCCTGGGTAATAGGTAAAATGCTGGAAGGAGAAAAAAGATTCCCATGGGTAATTTTATCTTTTTCGACCGGAACAGCAATTATTTATTTGTTGGGTGTAGTGCATTTATCAGTAGTAATGGGAATAGGAATAGGCAAGGCGTTTGCTTTAGGGGTAGCTCCTTTTATTCCCGGAGGAATTTTAAAAATAATTTTTGCCGGTCTGGTATATAACAAATATAAAGCAAGGTTTAAAGCAATTTTTAAATGAAAAAAGTTGCTTTTTGCGGAATAGTTAGTTATTTTATTTTTCTGCCCTTTTGTCTATGGGGGGAGACGGTTTATTTAGATACAGTACGGCTGGGAAGTTCTTTACCCGGGAGTTTTGTTCAAAGGCCTTCCTATGTAGAAATTATTGGCCAAAAAGAAATAGAAACATTACCAATTACTGCTATCGGTCAGTTACTTGATTATACCCTGGGTGTAGATATGAGCAGGCGTAATCCCTGGGGAATGCAAGCAGATATTAGTATAAGAGGATGTACTTTTCAACAAGTCTTGGTTCTTATTAATGGAGTAAGAGTCAACGACCCACAAACAGCTCACCACAATATGGATTTTCCTATAACTATAAATGACATAGAAAGAGTTGAAATTTTATATGGTGCAGGTTCTTATCTTTACGGCGCAGATGCTTTCGGAGGAGTGATTAATCTGATAACTAAAAGGCCGCAGGGAGATAAAGTTTTAAAAAGTATTAAAATAGGTTTTAGTGAATATAATACAGGGAATGTTTCTTTTTCTTTAGAGCAAGGAGGGAAATTCAGTAAAAGAATTTCTTTTCAAAAAATGAAGTCTGATGGGTTTCGATACGACACGGATTTTGATAATAGCAATTTTTTTAGCAGTTTTGCCTGGAATCTGTTTGGCTCCGGGCCTGATTTCCAGCGAGGAAAAATCTCCCTGGATTTAGGATTTATGGATAAAGAATTTGGAGCTTATGATTTTTATACACCGGGAATGAATTTTCCTTCTAAAGAATGGACAAAAACTTACCTGTCTATTCTTAAGGGGTCTTACAGCATTAATAAAACAATAATGATTGATTCTAATTTCTCTTTTCGCCGTCATGAGGATAAATACATCTTAGATATAACCAACCCTTCCTGGTATGTCAATGAACATATATCTTCTACTTGCGGAGGAGGTTTACAGTCTAAGTTTTTCCTTGAAGGGGCAGGGAATTTAGTTGTGGGAGGGGAAATAAATAGCGAAGAGATAGACAGTGCCTCTCTAGGAGAACATAGCCGCTTGAGGAAAGCAGTTTTTGCTGAGTATTTGCTGCCGGGACCTATTTGGAAAATGGATTTTAATACCGGTTTGCGTCTGGATTCTTCTGACTGGGGACAGATGTTATCTCCCCAAATAGGTCTTGGGTGGGGAGTCATGCCTTTTTGTGGATTGCATATCTCAGTTAGCCGTGCTTTTCGTATTCCTTCTTTTACAGAACTTTATTACCAAAGTCCGGTAAATAGCGGTAATCTTAATCTTAAACCGGAGGAAAATTTGTCTTATCAATTAAAAGTTGATTTTTTAAGTAAAAATCAGGATAAAACAGGGATTATTTTTTTTAGAAGGGAAGAAAAAAATCTTATCGACTGGATAAAAAGGGATGAAAATCAAATTCAATGGTCTGCTGAAAATATAGGAAAAGTTGATTTTAACGGGGTAGAAATTTTTTTAAAGAAAAAAATAAATAAAAAAATAAATATGCATTTGGGATATACTTATGTTGATTCTGTCTTAAAAAAGGATAACTACCTTTCTAAATATGGATTGAAATATAGCAAACATCAAATTTCCTGTAAGATAAATCATTTTTTATATAGGGGAATTAATCATGTATGGTGTGGGGTTTATAAACAAAAAGAAGATAGGGAGTTTTTTATTTTAGATACGCGTGTACTCTTCACTATTAAAAAATGGAAATTATTTTTAGATGTGAAAAATATTTTTGATAAGAAATATGAAGAAGTGGCCGGTATTGGGCAGCCGGGAAGATACTGGGGGAGCGGGGTAATGCTAAAATTTTAGTTGTCTGTTGCCTAAAAAGTTTTTTTAAGTCGATCAATAATAGGAATAATTATCTCTTTCCCCCGGGTAAGGAGCCATTTCCAGATTTCCCGGGCGGTGAAATAACTTACTTCAAAGAATTCTTTTATAGAAAAAAAATCTATCATAGTCCATCCCAGGATTAAAGACAAAACAATAATATTCATTAACCATATAATTACTATGGAAAAAAACATTCCTCCTTGTTGAAGGTCGGATTGTTCCTTTCTTAATGAAAAAAAACAAAAAGATAAATGAAAGGACCATGAAAATCCGATTAAAAAGATTAAAAAAGGAAAGAAATTTTTTAGGGGATAAAAAAAATTAATAGAATAGTAAATAGCTAAAATTAAGAAAGTATAAAAAGGAAAAAAATAAGGAGCCAGAGTGATTAGAAAATTAACTTTAGTGACTTGAACTTCCCCTCTGGTTTTGAATACTTTTAGTTTTTTTACTTGTCCGCCAAAAGCTAACGACCAAAGAGCGTGGGTTAATTCGTGGCCTAAAATGTAGATACGAAAAGGGGTAAATACGAATGTTTGTAAGATTAGATAGGAAAGGAAACCGGTGATAAAATATATTAGCGAATAAGAACCGCCTAAAGAAAAGACTTGAGACATTAAACCGGCAACAGTTGCTATACAGACAGGAATAAGAAAGAGAGCAATTAAAAATTTAAAAAAACGCAATTAAATTTTTTCTCCTTTAATTTGATTATTATAGAGATTATGATTAAGGCCAGCACTATTCCTATTGTATCAATTAATACATCAGTGAGTGAGGGGCAGCGGGTAGCAACAAAATGTTGGTGTAGTTCATCGGAAATAGCAAAGAGTAAAGAAAGGCTTCCTATCCAAAGGGAAATCTTAATTTTATTCCAGGAAGAAGTAATTTTAAATGCTCTCCAGAGAAGAAGAACCAGAATAAGATATTCTATTATATGAGCCATTTTGCGTAAAAAGAATCCCCATTTGTGGAGAATCCCTAAATTTGGGGTAGCGGAAAGAAGATAAATTATTCCCATCCAGAGAAATACCGGGGTCCATGAATTTATGTGTCTTTTAAGTTTTTCCATTTTGTTATTTTTTTCCCATTCTTTTTTTTGTATAATAAAATTATCAAAAAGGTTAATAAAAATTTAATTAGTTCATAATATCTAAAATTTAAAGAAAATTCAAGATAAAAGTAAAGATGTTTGTTTATTTGTTATTAAAATCGGGAATTAGAGCAAGGAAAAATGAAGGCAAAATATGTTTTTCTCTAGACGCATAATTTTGCTCTGGGGGCACGTAAAAAAATAGTCCATAGACAGAAACGACAGTTATAAGTTATTAGTTATGAGTTATAAGTTAAAGACAAAAAGACAAAGACAGGCACAAAGGCA
>CBDUZB010000127.1:0-4562 GCA_965371605.1 uncultured bacterium | reverse complement strand
GTCTTTTTTATTTCTTTAACTTTGGGCCTATGTGCCTTTTTTTGTTGTCTTTTGTAGTTAACTTATAACTCATAACTAATAACTTATAACTGTAGTTTCTGTCTTTGTGCCTGTCTTTTTTGTGTTTTTTAATTTTTTTATGCTTTCTTTTTAGCACTTTGATTAAATTTTAACATCTTTAATATATTTATACGTTTTCAATTCTTATTTAAACTCTTTTTTGCCGCTTTCCTTTTAGCATTATCCCATAGACCCCATACTGGCAAAGCTGAAAATCCTGCCAAAATGAATTTCGGGCACCTTACCGCGACACATAAACAGGGTAGAACTAATTATTTCAAATTTGTACTTTATTAATATTTTCTCTGCTATTTTGTTCGTTGATGGAACATCTAAAACTATTTTACTTTCAAAATTCAAAGCAGACAAAGCCGAAACAAATAATTTCTCAGCTATCTCTTCGTTTTCAGTTTCCAATTCCCAAGGGCCAACAGCAATAAAATCTCTTATGCCGCCATACATTAAAAATCCAAAAGGTTTAAAATATGCTTTATAATTACGGAAAGATAACAAACGGGAAATTAAAAAAAACCTTTCTTCTCTCCATAAAGAAGCATCTAATTCAATGAAACTTGCACTGTCCGGAATAACTTCGGACAAATTTTCCACACTATTAATAGGTTTCACGGCTCTACCCAGCCAACGATTTACCGTCATAACTTTCTTAAAAGCAAACCTCTTATACAATTCTTCTGCCTGCTCCGCTGCATTTAAAAAAATTCGCTCTTTTTTTTCTTTGTTTAAATAATTAATTGCCCGCAGTAAAAGCTCTTTACCTATTCCCTTTGCCCTATATTCTCTATCCACAATAAAATTGCCTATCCAGGCACTTTTGCTATGCTGGAAAGTCATAATAGAACCGATCACCCGGTCATCTCCGGTACAAACAAAGCATCCTTTGGGATTAAATTTAATAAACATTCGGAATTCACTTAAATCGGATATCCAGCCTTCATCCAGAGTCATTTGTAAAATGCCCTGTAAGTCTTCTTCCGTCATATGCCTGATCTGCATTCTTATTACTTCCTCGCTGTCAGACTGTGCGTAGACTATTTTGGTAGAATTGCCTTCTTTTTTATTCATTCACAAGATGGCATAGGGAAATCCTGTCCTTCAATAATTCAATTTGAGTCGAACAGGTTTGAGCCTCTTGATGACAATCGCAATGTTCTTTCTCTATTATCATCCGGCAATTGTCTTGTTTGAATATCTTCTCCGGAAAATCTACCTGAACAATCCTACCATTATTTAACACGGCAACCCTATCAGCTAAAGCAACGGCTTCTTCAAAACAATGGGTGACATATATAGTAACGACTCCCAGCTTCCTCTGAAGTTTGTGAATTTCCATTCGCAGGTATCTGGCAGTATCAAGATCCAGGCTGTTTAAAGGTTCATCAAAAAGCATAATTTTAGGAGATGGAGCAACGGCTCTCGCCAGAGCAACCCTCTGTTTTTCCCCGCCACTTAAATCTTTGGGATAGCGATGAGCGAGATGTTCTATTTCCATTAATTTCAACAACTCTTCTACCCTAAATTCCACCTCATCTTTAAGTTTGCCCTGCATACGAAGTCCATAGGCTATATTTAATTTAACATTTAAATGAGGAAATAAGATTAAATTCTGAAAAAGATATCCTGTTTTTCTCCGGAAAACAGGAAGTTTATCTACCGAAACATCGTCAAAAAAAACCGAACCTTCATATTCAGTGAGCCCTGCAATGACATTAAGTAAGGTGGTCTTTCCTGCACCCGTTGGGCCCCAAAGGACCAAAAATTCTTTATCGAATATTTCCAGGTTTATTTCCCGACATATAAAATTTTTAATGTTTTTTAATTTAATGTTAGGCATACTGTCTCCATTTATGCGTCAATTTGTATTCAAGATAAATAAAAAACCTCTCAAAGATTAAACACATTACAGCTAAAACAATCAGGCATACGATAATTATGTCTATTCGCAATAAACTCTCCGCCCTCATCAATAA
This sequence comes from uncultured bacterium, assembly GCA_965371605.1. GTDB lineage: Bacteria > CBDUZB01 > JAGLHV01 > JAGLHV01 > JAGLHV01 > JAGLHV01. The sequence goes on along the minus strand of CBDUZB010000127.1, from coordinate 2,514 downwards.
AGCCCCAATACCTGTGGGAATAGCCACCATTTCAGCAGCAATTATAACTCTCCAGGCCATCCCGGCTTCTAATCTTAGTCCTGTAAATATGTTAGGTAAGGCCAATGGTATAACCACTGTGATTAAAATCTTCCATTCCGATGCCCCAAGACTTTGTGCCGCTTTAATAAATTTTTTATCTACACCTTTGATGCCGGTAATTGTATTATAGAGCACAGGAAAAAATGAACAAATAAAGACTATTAATATCGGTAATATTTCACCTATTCCAAACCAGAGCATTAAAATCGGCAGCCAACCAAGAGCGGGAATAGGATAAAATAAACTAAGAATAGGATGGGCTATTTTATCTATCAACCTTTCATATCCCATTAGAATTCCTATTGCTATACCGGCTGTAGAACCGGCAAAAAGGCCAATTAAAACTCTAAAAAGACTGCTCAAAAAATTATCTATTAATACCCCATTAGCTGTTAAATGATAAAATTCCTGAAGCACAACAGTAAAAGGAGGAAAAAAGAAATGTCCGGGGATAAATTTTAACCGAACAATAATTTCCCATATTAATAAAAAAACCAATATCGGAATTAAATTATAAACAAACTTTATTTTTTTCATTCGATAAACCTCAAATCAATAAAATCTTCCGCCTTAAATGATTCTTTAATGTATTCTAATTCCACACAAACATCTATTGCTTCCTGAATTTCTCCCGAATCAATATCCGTGGTGTTAACCAACCTTGTAGTCAAGGACTTTAACATTGACGAAGGTGTAATCGTAAGATTGGAAGTCATATCTATCGCTTTAACCGGAAATATATTTTTCCCGGCAACCTGTAACCCTCCGGCAACAATCTTCGCCGCTTCCCGGGGGTGTTCGTTGATAAATTGCGTCGCTCGTTCGGTAACCTTTACCAACTTTTTTACGATTTCAGGGTACTCGTTTAAAAGTTCTTCTCTGGCAACTAAAACACTGCCCTGCATATCAGGCCAGAGGTCTTCCGCTGTCAAAAATACTTTCAGCCCTAACTCCTCTGCCATACTCGGAAATTGTTCACAGATAAAAGCAGCATCCAATTGCCCCATCTTAAGAGCAAGAAGCAGTTTTGGTGGATTCATCCTTCTTACCTTTTTTAATATTTGTTTTTTATCTAAGTGATGTTTTTCGAGCATCTTATGCAAGAGCGCATCTAACGGACTGCCTTCTCGACTGCATCCGATACGAATTCCAGGCTCTTTCAGGTCATCAATAGTTTTGACTTTAGCCGGGTTGACTACCAACCCGTAACCGTATTTATGAACTCCGGCGACAATCTTTATCGGCACATTAGCATTAGCTCTGGCATTTATAGCCGGAATTAAACAAATATAAGCAGCGTCAATATCTCCGTTTGACAGAGCAGCAGCAAGAGCCATACCCGTTATATAATTTTCATAACTGGTAACGGTCAATCCCTCTTCTTTATACCAGCCCATTTGGATTGCTATATGAGCACAGGCAGAATGAGTAGTAAATTCTACAGCTATCCGAATAGGCTTTTCAATCACCTCTTGCTTTTTGCCGCATCCCGTTATCCCAAAAAGCATAATACCTGAAATTAACAATAAGATTAGTCTTTTCATTCTTTTATCCTATAAAAATTACAAAGTTTTTGTTAAAAGTATCTGTCTCTCCCCCTTTGAAAAAGGGTAATCTCTCCCCCTTTGAAAAAGGGTAATCTCTCCCCCTTTGAAAAAGGGTAATCTCTCCCCCTTTGAAAAAGGGGGTTGGGGGCACTAGTGTCCGATTGTTTCTGGGTTGATCTTTGAAAAGCTTAATAAAATCAAGAAGTTTGAGCAAAATATTTTCGTCCCGATTTGAAATCAATAAGCACAATATGTCATACTTGTTCTATATATAACATATAGTAGGAGGCATATTATGATTTCTAACAAAACTATATTCGCTCAACTTATGGATTTTATTCCTTGGTATCAATTTAAAGAATGTGTTCGTCGCTATCAAGGCAATTATAAAGTACATAAGTTCACATGTTGGGAACAATTTCTATGTATGGCATTTGCCCAACTCACTTATAGAGAAAGTCTTCGTGATATTGAAGCTTGTCTTCGTTCAGTAAAACAGAAACTCTATCATCTTGGCATTAAAAGCAAAATATCTCGTAGTACTCTCGCTAACGCTAATGAAAGAAGAGATTGGCGTATTTATCGAGACCTTGGATATTCTCTTATTCAACGCGCTAATAAACTCTATTCAAGGAATGACTTCGCCATATCTTTAAAGAATGTAGTGTATGCATTAGATGCTACATCTATAGAACTTTGCGTATCTCTTTTTCCTTGGGCTGCATATTGTAAAAAACAAGCAGCTATTCAAATGCATACATTATTAAATTTACGAGGGAATATTCCTTCAGTAATTGTTATTACAGATAAAAAAGTTTCTGAGCGAAAAATTCTCGATGAATTAATCATAGAATCAGGAGCTATATACATACTAGATCGAGGCTAT
>CBDUZB010000126.1:0-4569 GCA_965371605.1 uncultured bacterium | reverse complement strand
AAAAAGGACTTAGAGTTTTTTTTTGAAAAAACTCTGTAGTCGAATTGATCCTGAGCTACTGCAGGGAGTCTAATAGTTTCGGGTTTAATAAAATTCAAATGAAACAGATGTACATTATAAAACGAAATTTTTTTCAGGGGGTATAAAAGAGGATGCTTAACAGATTTACAGAAAGAGCACAGAAGGTAATACTTTTAGCTCAGGAGGAAGCAAAAAGATTAAATCATGATTATTTGGGAACGGAACACATTCTTTTAGGCTTGGTTGCTTTAGGGGAGGGTGTGGCTGCCACTGTATTGATTAATTTGGGGGTGGATTTAGAAAAAGTTCGCAATGTAGTAGAAAAAATTGTGGGAGTCGGAGAAAGTGTTCTTGTATTGGGAGAAGTTCCTTTTACTCCTCGTGCTAAAAAAGTTTTGGAATTAGCCGTTGAAGAAGCACGAAAAATGCAGCATCGTTATGTTGGGACGGAACATCTTCTCTTAGGATTGATTCGTGAGGGAGAGGGGATTGCTGCAAGAGTACTGGAAAATTTAAAACTAAATTTGGAAAGAGTAAGACAGGAAACAATTAATCTCTTAGGAGAAATTTCTTATATTCAACCGGGTAGTAAAGAACAGCAACAGCCTGTGTGTGACCGAAACAAAACACCGACTCTTGATGAATTTGGCCGTGATTTAACTGTTTTGGCCGGAGAGGGCAAATTAGATCCTGTAATTGGCAGGGAACCAGAAATAGGAAGGGTTCTTCAAATTTTATCCCGTCGTACTAAAAATAATCCTGTTTTAATCGGGGAACCGGGTGTGGGTAAAAGTGCAATAGTAGAAGGATTAGCGCAAAGGATATCATCGGGCAATGTTCCCGAACCCCTATTAAATAAGAGAATAATTACCTTAGATATGGGTGGTGTGGTTGCCGGAACTAAATATAGGGGAGAATTTGAACAAAGATTAAAAAATATTATGGAAGAAATACGGCGAGCAAAACATAATATAATTTTATTTATTGATGAATTACATACTGTAATAGGGGCCGGGGCAGCTGAAGGAGCGATGGATGCTTCCAATATGTTAAAGCCGGCTCTTTCTCGGGGAGAATTACAGTGTATTGGGGCAACTACCCTGGATGAATACAGGAAACAAATAGAACATGATGCAGCTTTAGAAAGAAGGTTTCAGAGTATTATTGTTGATCCCCCCACGGTTAATGAAACAATAGAAATTTTGCAGGGTTTGCGGGATAAATATGAATCTTTTCATCGGGTAAAATATAGTGAAGAGTCCTTGCGGGCAGCTGCAGAGTTGTCTGATAGGTATATTTCAGATCGTTTTCTTCCGGATAAAGCAATTGATTTAATTGATGAAGCAGGTTCCAGGGCAAGATTAATGTCTTCGTTTTTACCGGATGAAGTGAAAAAAATGAAGGGAGAAATTGACTTGGTAATTAAAGAAAAAGAAGCTGCTATTTCCCTTCAGGATTTTGAAAAAGCCGCAAAATTTAGGGATAAAGAAAAAAAATCGAAATTTAAATTAAATGAAACAAAGAAAAAATGGAAGGAACGAAAAATCGAAACGAAAACTATTAGCGAAGAAGACATTGCTTCTATTGTTTCTGACTGGACCAAAATACCGGTAACAAAATTGACAGAATCAGAAACGGAAAAATTGGTACACATGGAAGAGGAACTTTATAAAAGAGTAGTAGGACAGGAAGAAGCGATCCGGATTATTTCTCAGGCAGTGAGGCGTTCGCGCACAGGATTAAAGGATCCCCGTCGTCCTGTGGGATGTTTTATTTTTTTAGGTCCAACAGGTGTGGGTAAGACGGAATTAGCAAAAACCTTAGCGGAGTTTTTGTTTAGTGATGAGGAATCTCTGGTTCGTCTTGATATGTCGGAATATATGGAGAAATTTTCTGTTTCCCGTTTAATAGGTGCTCCCCCGGGATATGTAGGGTATGAAGAGGGGGGGCAATTAACAGAAGCTGTGAGAAGGAAGCCTTATTCGGTAGTTTTATTAGATGAAATTGAAAAAGCTCATCCCGATGTGTTTAATATTTTACTTCAGGTGATGGATGATGGGCAACTTTCTGATAATCTGGGACATAAGGTAGATTTTAAAAACACAGTGATTATTATGACTTCTAATGCGGGTTCCAGTAAAATACACAAAGAGAAGAAGGTTGGTTTTCATTCTCAGGAATCATTGAAAGAGACATATGAACTAATGAAAGAAATAGTAATTAGCGAAGCAAAGAAAATTTTTAATCCGGAGTTTTTAAACCGAATTGATGAAATGATAGTTTTTCATTCTTTAGGTAAGGAAGAAATAAAAAAAATAGTAGACCTTATGCTCAAAAAACTGGGAGAAAGGCTTAATGAAAAGAATGTGAAATTAGAAGTTGGTTCTAAAGCAAAAGAACTTTTAATAGAAAAGGGATTTAATCCTAAATATGGAGCACGGCCGTTAAGAAGAGCTTTACAAAAATATTTGGAGGATTCATTAGCCAATGAAATGTTGCTCAAAAAATTTAAAGTATCAGATACAATTTTTGTTGATAGAAACAAGGATAAATTGGTTTTTAAAAAGAAAGAAAAATAATACCGGCAAGGTGTGATTTTTATTACAAGTGATGAGATTCACATTGATAAAATCAGAAAAGGGGGATATACTGGGATTGAAGTTTAGATGATTTTTTATACTGTATTCAACTGAAATGCAAAACAAAGGGGGAAAACAAAATGGGTGGTGCTGAGGAGAAAAATGTGTTCAGTGGAATCAAAGATCGTTTGGATGAAGTAGATCCTGTTATGTTAAAAAAGCAAATACATAATATCTTAGAAGAATTGGACAAAAAGCTGTCCGAGAAAAAAAATTTGTGGAAAAAATCCGTAGATAGCAGGAACAGAGAAATTGAAAAATGGAAGTCTGCTTTTAAAGCAAAAGAAAAAGAATTAAGAGATATTAAAGAAAAAAAGAGTGATCTAATATTTCTACCTACTTGTGATTTCTCCCAAATTGTTGAATTTCTTATCTAAATATTGCTCCGCTGTTTCTGTCCTATTCGTAATTCAAATAAATTAATATGAAAACCGATGTGTAATTGGGCTTTTTTATTTTTTTGCAGATTTTTTTCCTTTAATAAACTAAAATTATTACTTGTTTTATAAAAATAAAACGGTTTTATGAGAAAAAATCACAAAAAAGCTTGACATTTTTTATTTAATAGGTATAATTATTACATATTGTAAATTTATGATATATATTTATAAAATAATAATTTTTAAATTTTTTATCAAATACTTTAATTTATTATAGAACGGAAGGTGGAAATTATGTTAGTAGAATTCAGTATTGGAAATTTTTTATCATTTAAGGATATTGTTACTTTAAGTATGGTGGCATCTTCAAAAAAGGAATTTGGCGACACCAATTTATTTAAAATTAATGATAAATTGAACTTATTAAAAAGTACTGTTATTTATGGAGCGAATGCAAGCGGGAAAAGTAATTTATTTAAAGGTATGGTCTTTGCAAGAAATTTTATTTTAAATTCCTCGAAAGAGACACAAGCAACAGAGGACATAAATATTACGAATTTTAAATTGAGTGTAGAGACAGAAAATATACCTTCATTTTTTGAATTTATTTTTATTCAAGAAGGAATTAGATATAGATATGGATTTCAAATTAATAAGAAAGAAGTCTGTAAAGAGTGGCTTTTTTATACACCAAAAACAAAAGAAGCAAAACTTTTTATTAGAGAAAAAAATACTTTTCAATGCGGTTCTTCTTTCAAAGAAAGTAAAGGGTTGGAAGAGAAAACAAGAGAAAATGCACTTTTTTTATCGGTTGTGGCACAATTTAATGGCGAAATTTCTAAAAAAATTTTGACATGGTTCACATATTTTCAGGTTGTTTCGGGTTTAGATGATATGAATTTTTTACCATATACACTAAAAAAGCTTGAAGAAGAGGCATTTAAGGATGAAATATTGAGATTTTTGAAGATAGCTGACCTTGGCATTGAAAATATTTATCTAATTAAAGAAAAAATTGATCTTCAGAAATTGCCGGTAAATCTTCCGGAACGGATTAAGAGTGAATTGATGGAAGGTGCTATAGAAATAGGAGTGCAAACTTCCCATATAAAATATGATAAGGATAAAAAGGTCTTATCGTCTGTGAAATTTGAATTAGAAAGAGACGAATCTAAAGGGACACAAAAGTTTTTTGCTCTTTCTGCCCCGATAATAGATACTTTAAAAAATGGCAAAATTTTAGTAATCGATGAATTAGATGCAAGATTACATCCTTTACTTACGAAATATCTGATAGGATTATTTAATTCAAACGAACATAATAAATCTAATGCTCAATTGATTTTTGTGACCCATGATACAAATCTTTTGAATAGAAATTTATTTAGAAGAGATCAAATATGGTTTACAGAAAAAAACAGGGAAGGGGTTACCGATTTATATTCTTTGGTAGAATATAAAGTAAGAAAAGATGCTTCTTTTGAAAAAGATTATATCTTAGGAAAATATGGAGCAATTCCATTTATAAA
>CBDUZB010000125.1:0-4628 GCA_965371605.1 uncultured bacterium | reverse complement strand
ATTTTTCTAACTTTATACATTACTTGTTGCACTTTTACTCTCCCCGACAGACAATAAAAAAGCAATACCTTTTTTATTGTCAACCTTGTTTTTATTATGAGGTAATCTACCCTATAATTTTATATAAATTCCACAAATACCTGATTGGCCAACAACAAACCCTTATAAGTAAGCCTTATATTTTTCTTTTTTCTTTCCAACAAACCCCTATGAACTAATTCTTCTATCGTCCCCTCAAAATTCTTCTCTATTTGTTTATTGACTTTTATTCCTCTTCGCATTCTTAACCCAAGAATTATTTTTTCTGCTATAGCTTTTTTCCCTGTAAGTTTTTCTTTTTTTAAGCAAATCTCACCGGTGTTTACTTTATCTATATACTCATCTATGTCCTCTACATTAGTCAATCTCATCCCGTTCAAAAAACTAACAGCTCCCGCTCCTGCGCCTAAATATTGCCTGTTACCCCAGTAAATCTGATTATGTTTTGAACTTTTATACGGTAAGGCAAAATTAGAAACCTCATAATGTTGATAACCTTTTTCTGTCAATATTTTTATCGCATATTCATACATATCCGCTTCTAAATCTTCATCACACGCTTTTATTTTACCGGAATTCAAATCGGAATATATTTTTGTACCACACTCAACACTTAAAGAATATAAAGAAATATGCTCCGGCTTTATATTTATTATCTTTTTTAGAGTTTTTTCCCAATCACACATTCTTTGCCCGGGTAAGGCAAAAATTAAATCAACATTTATATTATCAAACCCAAGTTTTCTGGCCAAATAAAAATTATCCAAGAATTGCTTTTTCGTATGAATCCTGCCAATGCTTTTAAGCAACTTATCATCAAAAGTCTGCAAACCAATACTTAAACGATTTACACCTTCCTTTTTAAGTGATTTAAGTTTTTGCCTATTAAGTGTGCCTGGATTAGCTTCTACGGTAATTTCTATGTTTTTTTTAAATACAAAATTATCACAACAAAATTTAAATAGATTTTCCAATTGAAAGGAAGAAAGAATAGTCGGAGTCCCTCCTCCGATATATATGCTCCGAAGTGTTTTCCCTTTATGTTTAATCAATTCTTTTTTGAGAGCTTTTAAATACTGTTTAATTTTTTTTTCTTTATCGTTTTTTTTGTCTAAATAACCGGAAAGAAGAACTGTAGTTTTAAAACTACAATAAAAACACTTTCGCAAACAAAAAGGGATATGAATATATAAGCCAACCATAGATTTTTTGGTTCTTTCGTAAAAAAATTAAAAACAGATTTAGTCCATAGTCCACAGTCAATAGTCCATAGATTACAGACAACAGATAAAGACAAATAAATAAAAAACAAAGATAAAAGATCCGACTTAATCCGCCTCATCCTCCTGAGGCGGAGGACTGGCGGACTTCCGCTTCACTCCAGCAAAACTAATTACAAAAAATAAAGGCAAAATGTGTTTTGAACAATATAGCAAATTTTAACAAAAATATGATTTTCCCATAAAAACTATTTAATCAATCTTATTCTCTTTAACGGCCAATATAAAAACAAGGCTTTACCTTTAATATATTTCCTTGGCAAAGGCCCCCAAAAACGGCTGTCACAACTGGAATCCCGATTATCACCCATCATAAAATAATATCCTTGCGGAACAACTATCGGCCCAAAATTATCTCTCACCTGGTAACTTTTTGACAAAAAAGAACTCTCCTTCGTATAAATATGAGAATCCATATAAATAGTATAAGATTCATCTAAATGTTCATCATTAACATAAACTTTTTTATCTTTAATTTCTATTTTATCTCCCGGCAAACCAATACATCTTTTTATAAAATCTTTTTCAGGCTCTGTAGGAGATTTAAAAACAATAATGTCTCCTCTTCTAGGTTTCTTTATTTTCCAGATTACCTTTTCGGTAAAAGGAATGTGTGTGCCGTAAATAAATTTAGTAACAAAAAGATGGTCTCCTTCTATAAGCGTATTCCGCATAGAACCGGAGGGAATCTCAAATGCCTGAATAATAAAAGTCATAATAAAAAAAGATAAAATAAGAGCTACAATTCCTGTATCTACCCATTCTAATCCTTCCTTCACAACTTTAGTTATTATTTTACCTTTACATTTATTTTTTATCCATCTCAAAACCAAACTGGCCAATATCAAACAAATAGCTATTCCAAAAACCTTTTGTTGCATTTTTATTCCTCTCCTTTACATTTAATTCTTAGACTGTATTGTTAATAAGCAAAAATTTCAAATTATAACTTGTTTCCCTTAATCATTTATTTTAAGTACACTTATAAAAGCTTCCTGTGGAATTTCCACTCTTCCTAACTTTTTCATCTTTTTTTTACCTTCCTTTTGTTTTTCCAACAGTTTTCGCTTGCGGGAAATATCACCCCCATAACACTTTGCTATTACATCTTTACGCAATGCTCTCACTGTTGCTCTGTTTACTATCCTATTATTTATTTGGGCCTGAATAGGAACTTCAAATTGTTGACGCGGAATAAGTTGATGAAGTTTCTCTACCATTTTTTTCCCTCTAAATAAAGCTTTATCCTTATGGACAACAAAAGATAACGCATCCACTACTTCCTGATTAATAAGAATATCCAACCGCACTAAATTCGATTTACGAAATCCTATGTGTTCATAATCAAAAGAAGCATATCCTTTACTCACCGATTTCATTTTATCATAAAAATCAATAACAATTTCCGCCAAAGGCAATTCATAAATCAAAATCACCTGTTGAGAAGTTATATATTGCATATCAAGAAAAAGACCCCTATAATCCTGAACTAACCCCATTATGGCCCCTACAAATTGTACGGGTAAAACAATCGTACCTTTGATATAAGGTTCCATCATATCTTTAATTTGGTTAAGGGGAGGAAACAAGGCCGGATTATCTATCTCATAAACTTCCCCAGCGATAAGAATAATACGATAAATAACACTCGGAGCCGTAATTACTAAATTTAAATCATATTCTCTTTCCAGTCTTTCTTTTATAATATCCATATGTAACAAACCTAAAAAACCACATCGGAAACCAAATCCCAGAGCAGAAGAAGTCTCCGGACTAAACGAAAAAGAAGAATCACACAGATTTAATTTTTCTAACGCCTGCCTTAAAAGATCATAATCAACGGGATTTATCGGATATAATCCACAAAAAACAAAAGGATTTGTTTCTCTATAACCAGGATGTGGTTGAGAAGCAGGATGCAAATAATCAGTAATAGTATCTCCTATTTTTACTTTATGCACATCTTTTATTCCTGCCATCAAATAACCTACTTCTCCACCGGAAAGTTCTGAAGAAGGCAAGAGCTTCAAATGAAACATTCCTACCTGCAAGACTTCAAAAACATCCCCCGAAAGCATCATTTTAATTTTCATGTTTGGTTTAATTATCCCATCTAATACTCTTATATGAATTATTACTCCCTGATAAGGATCAAACACAGAATCAAAAATTAATGCCCGTAAAGGTTTTTTTTTATCTCCCCGGGGAGGAGGTATCTTTTTTACAATACTTTCTAATACTTCTTTAGTCCCTATCCCTTCTTTGGCACTAGTTAAAACAGGCTCGTTTTCTAATCCCAGGATATTCACAATCTGTTTTTTTACACTTTCTACATCAGCATGGGGTAAATCAATTTTATTTATTACAGGAATAATCAATAAATTATTCTGCCTCGCTAAATTAACATTAGCAATAGTTTGTGCTTCGATTCCCTGAGAAGCATCTATTAACAAAAGAACCCCTTCACATGCAGCCATACTGCGAGAAACTTCATAAGTAAAATCTACGTGTCCCGGAGTATCAATTAAATTTAAAATATATTCGCATTTATCATCTGCATAATACTTCAATCTGATAGACTTCGCTTTAATAGTAATACCCCTTTCTCTTTCCAATTCCATTCCATCTAAAACCTGTTCTTTCATCCGACGGGGATTTATGGTTTTAGTAAATTCCAAAATTCTATCGGCCAAAGTAGATTTTCCATGGTCAATATGGGCAATAATAGAAAAATTCCTTATATTTGATAAATCAGTTGCCAATTTCGATTTCTCCCTTTAATTTTTAAAAAACTACAAATAAATCAAGCACCCCGCAGCAAGCTGCGGGGAATTAAACCCGAGACCCTTCGACTCCCTTCAAGGGAGTTTATGCTGAGTCCTTCGACTACGCTCAGGATAAACTCAGCTGAAGTGCTCAGTATCAATTCGACTACAGAGTTTTTATCATCAGTGCCGACAAAAACTCTAAGTCTTATTAAATTAAAAATAAAACATCTTTTCAATATATTTTTTTACGACAAATTAAATAAATTATAAATTTTTCTTCAAAAAATCAATTAAAGGCGTAAAACACGGATCTACTTCTCTTTCTTCAGCCAAATACATACTTACAAAGTCCCCAATTAAAATCAAAGAAAATAAACGGGCAAGTAACGTATTTCCCTGTGACTGAACTTCGTCAAATTTAATTCCTCTTCGTTCAACAATAACCTTAAAAATTTCCATCCATTTTCTTAAATCTTCACTTTCCCGTGTATCCCTTAAAAGAATTAAATGAACTTTTTCCAATAATTCCTTTTTTTGTCCC
>CBDUZB010000124.1:0-4641 GCA_965371605.1 uncultured bacterium | reverse complement strand
GCGACAGTCTCGCCAACCAGTAAGGCGAATGCCTGTCTTTTATCTGTTGTCTATGGACTATGGACTATTTTTTTAAACTCCCAAATTCCAATTTCCAACTTCCAAATCCCAATTTTTTTTAAAACTCATTTTTTTATCTTTTATTTTTTAACCAATAAAACTAATCTAAACCAATATAACCAATTAAACCGTCTTTTAACTGTCTTTGTCTTTTATCTTTTTTTTAACTTTGTGCCTTTGTGCCTTGATGCCTTTGTGCCTGTCTTTTATCTGTTGTCTGTGGACTATGGACTGCTTTATAACTAGAACTTGAGTGAAATGCTCATCAAATGATGCCAATCCGCCCACTGGCCGGCATAACTACCGATTTCTTCTCCGTAAAAAGCATATTCCAGAAAAACAAATTTAAGCCCAAAACTGGGATATCCCTCATTAAACCCACCGCGCAATTTAAGAAACGTATAAAGATCGTATTCCAATCCCAGATGAATTCTCTGATAAAAATCTTTTTGCTTCCCGATATCAATTATATCGCAAGCCAGAATCAGATTGTCCACATCAAAATAGGCATCCTTCCAGTAATAAATTTTTTTAGGTGCAAAAGAAACTCCCACATTCAGAGAACCATTGACAACCGAACTACCTCCGTCATCCCATTTTATTTTTGTACCGGCAAAGTCGGTTGCGGTAGCAGCAATGATCAATCTTTTATCCAACATCCTGTACATCCCTCCGAAATCAACCCCCATACCATAACCCCGGCGTAGCAAATCATCAAATTCAACATCAACAAACTCCTCCACACTCCGATAATCATCTATCTTATATCTTTGAAGATACCGAATAGTCATTCCTGCAGATATGGGATTAAGTATATCTTGGTAAAAAGGTAAAGTAAATTCCCGGCCTACAGAAAAAACTCCCACAATGTCCCCTTCAGCGTGCACTCCCAGTTTAGGAACAAATATACCCATATCCATATCTATCTGGGTTTTTGTTGCAGTATAAAACCCCAGCCCCCAATTAAATAAACTTCCCGGACACAAAAAACTGAGATTGGTCCCGAGCTTTATAATCCCGCTTCTATCACTTAAAATCTCGTCTTTTAATTCATCGGAGGCATCTGCCCAATAACCATCTCCATCCATTACTTCTTGCATTTCATCATCCGTCATCAGTTCATATATTTTAAAGACATCGTCATTAAAACCGAGCATTAAAAAATTATAAGAAAGTTTCCATTTATCCAGATAGCTCAATCCTGCCGAATTATATAAAAGCACATCCTCATTATCAGCTATCCCCAAACCTACCCCTCCCATACCCAACGCCCGTATACTCTCACAAACATGTTCATCCTCTGCCCACAAAGGAACGATTAATAGACAGGAAATAATCACAGACAAAAATATTACAAGAAATCTTTTATGGTAATTAAACATCGTTTTTTCTCCTTTTTCTCTAAAAATTAAAGACACAAATTTTAAACAATTAAACCGATTTATTTATGGACGATATTCGTCAATATGTTCTAAAATATCATCTACAACGTCTTGTACTTCTTGAGTTTCTTCTCCCATTGCCAAAGCAATGGCTTCGACAGCCAAGGGCAATAATTCTTCTATTTCATCCAGAATATCATTCAGCTCGTCATCTGACAAACCATCTAAATTAGTCAATTCAAAAAAACCATCCTCATTAAATTGCCACATAATTTTTCTAAATTTTACCATTGGATAAGTTATTCCCTCTAAAGCACAACTCATCCCATAATCTATGTAAATATTTTGCCGCTGAATTGTTCCGTGACAGCGACCGTAATAAACATCCCTCAAAGCTTCTCTTACTTCACAGGCAACATTATAAATGGAATCAATTTCATCATCTGCAAAATCGAATAAATAATCCATTGCTTCCTCTTCACTAAAATCCGCAGCTAAATCAAAAATATCTTTTTTCAAATATAATCGTGTATAAGCCTTCGCATAACCATACCGGGCATCGGAATTTCCCGGGTCACATCCCATTGCATCCCTAAACGCCGAAACAGCACCCCCATAATTTTTATCTGCCAAACATTGCTCTCCCCGGGCAATATGCTCATCAGTACTACCTTTAGGCCGATGCAAAAATTCAAAAATGTTGCAGGCGGTTAATCCTAAAAGCAACAAACAAATAGAAAAAACAAATACTATTTTTTTCTTTTTCATTTTGCGTAAACTCCCTCCTTAATTATTTTTTCCCCCTTGTTAACAACATAAATCTCTTTTTATTGCTTATCTCTTTTTATTAAAAGATTATCAATCAATCTGGTTTTACCTATCCATACGGCTAAAACGACTAAAACTTCATCTCTTATTTTTTTTACTTCTTTAAGATTTTCCGGTTCACAAATTTTTATATAATCAATTTTTGCCTTAGATTTGACCTGAATAGTTTTTTCCATTTGATTGATTATATATGCTGAATCAGTTTCTTTTTTTACTCTAATCATTTCCTCCGCTTTTTTTAATGTGTCAAACAAAACAGGTGCCTGCCTTCTTTCTTCTGCGGAAAGATAATTATTCCTTGAACTAACGGCTAAACCATTTTCTTCCCGCACAATAGGTGACATTACTATTCCTACATTCAAATTCAGATCGTTTGTCATTCTTTCTATTATCTTAAGTTGCTGATAATCTTTCTGCCCGAAATACGCCCGGGTTGGTTTAACAATATTAAAAAGCTTATTAACAATAGTACAAACACCTTTAAAATGTCCGACTCGGAAACTTCCACAAAGAACAGAGGATAAATTTTCTACATTTATAAAAGTTAAATATCCTTGAGGATACATTTCCTCTACCACAGGAACAAAAATTATTTCTACCCCTTCCTTTGCCGCCAACCGTTTATCCCCCGGTAAACATCTGGGATATTTTTTATAATCTTCTCCCTGCCCAAACTGAACAGGATTGACAAAGATACTAAGCACAGAAATATCATTTTCTTTGCGTGATTGCTTAATCAGCGAAAGATGTCCTTTATGTAATGCCCCCATCGTAGGAATCAAACCAACAGATTTTCCTTGCCTTATCCAATTTAAGCTCAACTTTTGCATTTGAGAAACAGTTTTTATTATCTTCATTTTTTTGCTTTAAAATTCTACTTATTATTTTTTTCAATAACTATATTTACTACTGGGAAATTTGTTTTCTTTTACTTCTTTTTTAAATCTATCTACTGCCTTTTTTATTTCTTCATCCAAATGAGCATATTGTTTAACAAATTTAGGAGTAAGTCTACCCGTTATCCCCAAAAGGTCTTCCGATACTAAAACCTGCCCGTCACAATACTTTCCTGCTCCAATACCTATAGTGGGAACGCTAATTTTTTTAGTAATTTCCCGGGATAATTTTGCCGGTATACCTTCCAGCACTAAAGAAAAAACTCCTGCTTCTTCTAACACCTGAGCATCTGCAATCAACCTTTCCGCCTCTTCCTTTACCCTTCCCTGCACCCTATATCCCCCCATTTTATGTACTGCCTGAGGGGTAATCCCTATATGCCCCATTACCGGAATATTAGCCTCTACTAAACATTTAACCGTTTTTGCTACCCCTGCCCCACCTTCTATTTTCACTGCTTCCGCTCCACCTTCCTTAAGCATCCGGCTGCAATTGAGCAAAGCTTCTTTTTCTCCTACCTGATAAGACATAAAAGGCATATCCGCCACTAAAAGCGCACTCAAGTTGCCTTTTTTAACTGCTTTAGTATGATATAAAATATCCTCTACCTTTACCGGAAGGGTGTTTTCATAACCAAGCACTACCATCCCCAGGGAATCCCCCACTAAAAGCACTTCTATTTCTGCCTCGTTTAATATTTTAGCCATCCAGTAATTATAACAGGTAAGCATAGTAATTATTTCTTTATGCTGTTTCATTTCCTGTAATTTAACCACGGTAATTTTTTTCATTTTTTTCATCCCGTTATACTTTATATATTTTTAGATTATCTTCCAATCTTGCCAATAGAGTACTTACTCTCTCCTTTAGCACCGGATGAACAAACCCGGAACTAACTTCCGCTAAAGGAAACAGAACAAATCCTCTCTTATATGCCTGGGAATGAGGAACAACCATTTTTTTTTCTTTTATAATTTCGTTTCCATAGAATAATATATCTATATCAATTATTCTCGAACCCCATTTTAATGTTTTTTTTCGGCCTAATTCTTTTTCGATTTCCTGACAGGCACCTAATAACTCCCTCGCTGACAAAACTGTTTTTATTTTTATTACACTATTCAAAAACCATTTTTTCATCGATACTTTTTTTACTTTATTTTTTAAATTCTTTTTATATTCCAAAGGCTCGGTTTCATAAACCGAAGATTCCTTTACAATTTTTATTTTTTTTGTTTTAAGCAAATCTACAGCCCTTTTGATATTTTCTAATCTATCGCCCAAATTAGAACCCAAAGAAAGATAAACAATTTTCATAGAATTCCTCAAAAAAACTGAAAGATAAAAGACAGTCCATCCGCCTTAAAGACCGGCGAGACTTCCGCTTCGCTACAGAAAAATGAAGATAAAATGTGTTTTGAACGATATAGCAAATTTTTCGCGTAGGGGTGGGCTTGCCCACCCTTAAACAAGC
>CBDUZB010000123.1:0-4679 GCA_965371605.1 uncultured bacterium | reverse complement strand
AAATTCCGGATTGATACTTAATCCTGAACAATATGAGACTATTCCGGTAGAAGAGATTATAAATTATTTAATCAAGCATAAGGGGTGGATTGACGGGGTATGTTTGACCGGAGGCGAACCCTGTTTATACGAAGATGTAATTGATTTTATTGAAAAAATCCGGGCAATAGGAATGAAATTGAAACTTGATACCAATGGTACTTTTCCCGATGTTTTGCGTAAAGTAATAGAAACGAAGATGGTAGATTTTGTCGCTATGGATATTAAAGCCCCTTTGGAAGAAGATGCATATGATAATTCGATAGGGGTAAAGAGTAAAAAACTATTGGGAAAAGTTAAAGAAAGTATTGATATTCTTATGCATTCGGATGTTGATTACGAATTTAGGACAACGGTAGTTCCTTCCTTACATAAGAAAGAAGATATGCGTAAAATTGCCCAATATATAAAAGGAGCGAAAAGATATGCTTTACAAAATTTTGTTCCTCAAAACACATTAGATCCGGAGTATATGAAAATAAAACCTTATGGAAAAGGGGAGATGGATGAAATTTACCGGGAGGTTGTTCCTTATGTAAAGGAATGTCGTATGAGAGGCATATAAAATATTTGCTTGATTATATTTTTTTGTTAGAGTACAATAACCCGGTGTTTGAGAAGCAAGAAAATTGTCGTTAAAATCTATGAAATCATAGGCTGAAACGAGTTTCGTGGCAGCCTATTAATTTTTTAATAAAAGGAGAGAAAATGGAAACGTATGCGTATGGTTTTCCCCGTTTGGGAAAAGACAGAGACTATAAAAAAGCGATTGAAGGTTTTTGGAAGAAAAAGATTACAGAAAAAGAACTGAAAGACCGTATTTACAATTTAGATAAAGAACGATTGGATATTTATGAGAAATATGTTGATAATTTTCCTGCCGGCGAAATGACTTTTTATGATAATATGTTAGATACGGCAATTATAGTCGGTTTATATAAAAGTGAAAATTTAGACGACTATTTTGATTTATGCAGAGGTAAAAATGCATTAGAAATGACTAAGTGGTTTAATACCAATTATCATTATCTTGTTCCCAAAATTGATGAATCTTTTTCTCCTTCGCAATTCAATTTGTCTTGGGACAAATTAGCACAGGTAAAGGAAAGAAGCAAGAAAGGTGTTCCTTATTTAATCGGGCCTTTTACCTTCTTGAAATTATCAAAAGGAGTTGAACCCGGAAAATTTAAAGAGCATCTTTTTGCTTTAGCTGATGTTTATAAAAAAATAATCGATAATTTGGACGAAGTTTATTTGGATGAACCGGCTTTGGTAATGGAGCTTTCACCGGAAGAAATTAGTATGGTTAAGGAAGTATATAAAAAAATTACTACCCAAAAGGACAAGATTACTCTTTTCACTTATTATGATTCAGTAGATTTTTTGGCTGATTTATATGAATTACCGCTAAAAGCGATTGGCCTGGATTTTGTTAACGGCAAAGAAAATCTGGAAAACATTAAAAAATGTGGTTTTCCTGATGACAAAATTTTAATTGCCGGTATTGTTGACGGACGGAATGTGTGGAAGACAGACATTAAAAAAGCCCTGGGGATTTTGCAGGAATTAAATAAATATGCAAAAAATTTGGCTGTTTCTAATGCGGCTCCTCTGTCTCATTTACCTATTACTAAAAAGGGTGAAAATTTAGATGAGAGGCTTTTAGGAAAATTAGCTTTTGCCGAGGAAAGATTAGAGGAATTGCAATTAATTTCCCGGATATACAAAAATGGTGAAAATAAAGAAGCAGAAGAGTATAGTGGTAATAGTACGGATGATTTTGGGGTGAATAGGGATGTTCAGGAGAAAATCAGAAATTTAAAGGAAGAGGATTTTTCAAAAAAGATGTCTTATGAAGAACGTGATAAAAAACAACGGGAGATTTTAAATCTACCTCTTTTTCCAACTACTACCATTGGTAGTTTTCCCCAAACACCGGAAGTTAGAAAAAAAAGAATGGATTTTAAGCGGGGTAAAATAAGCAAAGAGGATTATCAATCCTTTATTAAAGAAGAAATTACCAATTTAATCAAATTTCAGGAGAAGATAGGGTTGGATGTGTTTGTGCACGGGGAATTTGAAAGAACGGATATGGTGGAATTTTTTGCGCAGAAAATGGAAGGAATCGCTACTACTGATAACGGATGGATTATTTCTTATGGAACACGAGGGTATCGTCCTCCGTTAGTATACGGAGATGTTTCAAGAAATAAACCCATGACGGTTGATGAGATTAGTTTTGCTCAGAATTTGACCAAAAAACCGGTTAAAGGAATGCTGACCGGCCCGGTTACTATTATTGCCTGGAGTTTTGTTAGAAAGGATATACCCGTCAGCCAGGTTGCTTATCAATTAGGTTTATGTTTACAGGAAGAAATAAAGGATTACGAAAAAGCAAATATTAAAATAGTTCAGATTGATGAACCGGCTTTCAGAGAAAAAGCACCTATAAAAAAGAGAAACTGGAAACAATATTTCCAATGGGCGGTAAAAGCTTTTAATTTAGCCAGTCAGTCAAAACCCGAGCTGCAAATTCATACCCATATGTGTTACTCGGAATTCGGAGAAATTATTGAGCAAATTAATCAGATGAATTTTGATGTAATTACTATAGAAGCTTCCAGAAGCAAGGGAAATATCTTAAGCCATTTCGAAAACAGTGATTTTAACCGGCAGATAGGCTTAGGGGTTTGGGATATTCATTCTCCTCAAATACCCACTCCGGGAGAAATTACCACCACGGTAAAAAGAGCGTTGAAAATATTTCCTAATAATAATTTTTGGATAAATCCTGATTGTGGATTAAAGACGAGAGGTTGGGATGAGTCTGCTAAATCCCTGGAAAATATGGTTGAAGTTACCAGGGAATTGAGAAAAGAGTTTGTTTTATGAGTTTCTAGTAGCTTGCTGCGTTGCGTCATTTCCGCGAACAGACTGTGTTACAATTTGGAAAGAGGGAATCTACAGGGATAGACTCCTGCTTTCGCAGGAGTGACATTGATTGACACCCTGTAGCAGAGGGGTGACCTTGGCCGCTCAAAAGACTCAAAGGGTGGCTCCTGCGCTTTCATTTTTAATATTTACATCATCCTTTATTCTTTGCCAATGAGCCTTTAAATTATGTTACAAAAGACAAAGCAGGAAAGATATTATAGGTTTTCTAAATATTTAAAGTTACGCTTTGGGGAAAGGGTCCATAAGGTAAGTGTGGATGCGGGGTTTGCCTGTCCTAACAGAGATGGAAAAATAAGTAAAGCCGGTTGTATTTATTGTGATAACCGGGGATTTAGTTTTAATTCCAGAGTTTTTTCCCGTCCTTTACAACTCCAGATAGAAGAAGGAATGAATTATGGCAGAGGACGTTTTAAAGCCGGAAAGTTCATAGTTTATTTTCAGGCTAATACCAATACATATGCAAAGCCGGATATTTTAAAAGAAAAATATGATATAATAAAAAAATTCAAAGATATTGTTGGGATTGCCATTGGTACGCGTCCGGATTGTGTTAACGAAGAAGTTTTAGCTTTAATTAATTCCTATGCACCCCAATATGAAGTATGGATGGAATATGGGTTGCAGAGTGTTCATTCTAAAACCCTCGAGCTGATTAATAGAGGGCATACTTACGAGCAATTTTTAAAAGTAATTAAATCTACCAGAGAAAAAAAAGATATAAAGATTTGTGTCCATGTAATTTTAGGTTTGCCCGGTGAAACTAAGCAGATGATTTTGGAAACAGCAAAAGCACTTGCTTCTCTTAAAATAGACGGAATTAAAATTCATCCGTTGCATATAATCAAAGGCACGAAATTGGAAGAAATGTTTAGGCAGGGATTGTATAACCCGTTGAAGTTTGATGAATATCTGGATTTAGTTGTAGAATTTTTAGAATATCTTTGGCCTGAAACGGTTATTCAAAGGATTACGGCAGATTGCTCCCGGGAGTTTTTGGTTGAACCGTTGTGGCTCTTAGAAAGAGATAGATTATTGGAAAAAACAGAAAACGCTCTTGAGCAAAGAAATACCTTTCAAGGTAAGTTTTATTAAGAATTATGCAAAATATAACATTTTGCGTGATTGCTCCGCCTCGGCGGATAAGACAGAGCAAGCAGGCAACAAGGATAAAAAACTGTTCTACAGAAGGGCTAAAATAAAAAAAGGAGAAATTAAAATGGAAATTGTATTAACCGATCAAAATTTTAAGGAAGAAGTTTTAAGTTCGGAAGTGCCTACTTTGGTTGATTTTTGGGCACCATGGTGTGGCCCGTGTAAGATGATTGGTCCTGCAATTGAAGAAATTGCTAACCAGTACCAGGGGAAAATTAAAGTCGGAAAATTAAATGTAGATGATGCTCCGGTGACTGCTTCTAAATATAGTGTTATGAGTATTCCTACTTTAATGATATTTAAAGGAGGGGAAGTGGTAGATAAGATAATTGGAGTAGTTCCCAAGGAGCAGATAGAGGAAAAATTAAAAGCACATATTTAAACCTTATAGCGTAGCGTAAATTATAAAGATAAAAATGGGTTTGAGAGTTTTTTAATAAATTACCTGGAGAGAACTTATAGAGTTATGTTTTAAGGTGCTAATAGGGAGGAAAATTTTTGTGATATTAAGAGAAATGTTAAAATCAAAGATT
>CBDUZB010000122.1:0-4721 GCA_965371605.1 uncultured bacterium | reverse complement strand
CTTCCTGTTCGAACTATACAATTGAAGTAATTAATAATTTTTTTCAGCATAATTGGCTGATTTGGCCGAAGCCTGAACCCTATATCGGAATTTGGGAATAAAATTTGTCTTGACAAAATAAGAGGTGATGTGATATTGTTAGGAGAGACTAACATTTATTAAAAACACTATATCATTGGGAGCAGAGGATGGATTCTTTAAGCCCGAGTTTAGAAGATTATTTAGAAACTATTTTAATGGTTTCTTTACAAGAAAGAGTTGTTCGGGTTAAAGATATTGTCAAATTGTTAAATGTGAAAGCGGCTTCGGTAATCGGGGCAATAAAAATTTTGAATGAAAAAAAACTGGTTAATCACGAAAGATACGGGTATATTGAGCTTACCAGTGAAGGAGAAATAGCCGCAAAAAAAATTTATGAGAAGCATCAGATACTATTCAGACTTTTTCATAAGGTGTTAGGGGTTGATGTTCAGACGGCATCAAAGGATGCCTGTCGGGTAGAACATTGTCTTAGTGAAGAAACAACAAAAAAAATTGCTGAATTAGTAGAATATATTGAAACACTTTCGGATGAGAAAAAAGATTTGTGGCTTTCTGATTTCGGCAATTTTATTCGAGAAGCCGCTTTAAAGAAAAAAAATACACAAAATAAAGATGGGAGGAATAAGGTGTCATCTATTTTAACTTTGAATAACTTGAAAATTGGGCAAAAAGCCAAAATTATTAAAATAAATCCTGAAGTGAAAATAAAAAAGCAATTATTGAGTATGGGAGTCTTACCTGGGGTGGAAGTAACAGTTCGCAAAGTAGCCCCTTTAGGGGATCCCATAGATATAGTATTAAAGGGTTATCATTTATCTTTAAGAAAAGAAGAAGCTGTCTGCATTGAAGTGGAGGTGTTAGATAGTAATGAAACCTCTTAACAAAACTTTGATGGGGGAAAAGGTTGAAATAGTAGAAATAAGAGGAGGAAGAGGATTAGTTACCAAATTACTCAATATGGGTTTTTATCCGGGAGTAATGGTAGAAGTTGTTTCCAATTGTGGCTATGGGCCTCTCATTGTTGCCAAAGACGGAATGCGTCTTGGTTTGGGTTTTGGTATGGCGCAAAAAATTTTTGTAAAGTGAAAAAGTAAATAAAATTAGCAGGAGAAAATTGATGAAAAAAGAAATTAAAATTGCATTGGCCGGGAATCCCAATTCCGGAAAAACAACGATTTTTAATAATTTAACCGGTTCCCGCCAGCATGTAGGTAACTGGCCGGGAGTAACGGTAGAAAAAAAAGAGGGAAAGTTTACTTATGAAGGAATAGAGATGAAGGTAGTTGATTTGCCGGGGATATATAGTTTGGCTTCTCATTCCCTGGATGAAAAAATTGCCCGGGATTTTTTGCTGGAAGAAAAACCGGATGTGGTGGTAGCAATTATTGATTCTTCTAATCTGGAAAGGAATCTTTATTTAGCAATTCAACTGCTTGAATTAGGAGTAAATCTGGTTTTGGATTTAAATATGATTGATATAGTAGAAAATAAAGGAATGAGAATTGATATAGAAGAACTTTCCCGGGTAATGGGCCTTCCGGTGATTAAAACGACAGCTAATAAAGGAAAAGGGATAAATAATTTAAAATCAGCTATTAAAGATGCTTGCGATGGGAAAGAAAGAAATGTTTATGACATAGATTATGGCAAGGATATTGAGGATGAAATAGAAAGGCTGTCACGGGTTTTAAAAGAGCGAAAAGTATTGGAAAAATATTCCCGGCGGTGGCTGACGTTAAAACTTCTGGAACAGGATGAAAATATTCTGGCGAAAGCTAAGGAGTTACCGGAAGGAAATGAAATAAGAAAAAAGATTTCCGAATCAATAACTAAGCTGGAAAAACATCTTGGCTATGATTTAGAAACAGCGATTGTAGAAAGAAGGTACGCTTTTTTAAGAGGGTTGGTAAAAGAATGTTGTCACAAAGTAATGGGAATAAGAGAAAGGAGAGAAATTACCGATAGAATTGATCAAATAGTGACTAATAAGTTTTTGGGAATACCTATTTTTTTAGGATTAATGTGGTTTACTTTTCAATTGGTGTTTACTTTGGGGGCTCCCTTAGCAGACCTAATCGATAGTTTTTTCGGATGGTTGGGAGAAATAGTTTTTTTGGGAATGAATGCTTTAGCGGCGCCTGCCTGGATTTCTTCTTTGTTCGTAGACGGAATTATTGGAGGAGTGGGTTCAGTCTTGATTTTTTTGCCTAATATTTTGCTTTTATTTTTAATGATTTCTATTTTAGAAGGTTCCGGCTATATGGCACGGGCAGCATTTATTATGGATAGGGTAATGCATGCGATGGGATTACACGGAAAATCTTTTATTCCTATGATTTTAGGTTTTGGTTGTAATATCCCCGGGATTATGGCAGCAAGGACCCTGGAATCGGAAAAAGACAGAATTCTTACTATTTTAGTCAATCCTTTAATGTCTTGTGCAGCAAGATTGCCCATTTATACCCTTTTTGCCGGGGTATTTTTTGCTAAACATCAGGGGCTGGTAGTTTTTTCTCTTTATTTTATGGGTATAGTTTTAGCTATTGTTGTAGCCAGAATCTTTAAAAGCATCTTTTTTAAACAAGAGGTTACTCCGCTGATCATGGAGCTACCGCCTTATAGATTACCACAAGTAAAAAGTGTTCTGATCCATATGTGGGAAAAAGGAAGTCTGTTTTTGAAAAAAGCGGGGACGATTATTTTTGTCGGGGTAATATTTGTTTGGTTGTTAGCTTCTTTGCCTGTGGGAGTGGAATATGCCTCAAAGGAGAGTTTGATTGGTCAATTGGGTTCTCTCTTTGCGCCTTTATTTTCATTAGCCGGGTTTGGTACCTGGCAGGCAACCGTATCCCTGATTTTTGGAATTGTTGCCAAAGAGATTGTAGTGGGGACATTGGGTACTTTATACGGGGCAGAAGGAATGGGATTAAAGAGTGTAATTATGCAGCATTTTACTCCTCTTTCCGCCTATGCTTTTATGGCAATGTCCCTTATATATGTTCCCTGTATTGCCGCAATTGCCACAATCAAGAAAGAAACGAACTGGAAGTGGACTTCTCTAGCCGTGGGATACAGTTTGGTTTTGGGTTGGGTTGTAGCGGTACTGATTTATCAGATAGGAAGTCTATTTATTTAAATTTTAGCGATTGGTAAAGGAGAGAATTTTTTTTAGATTAAATGTTAGGTAAACCTTAAAAAGATAGATAAGCCTAAAATAAATAAAAAAAGACAAAAAGGAGGTGAATAATACAAAATTTGCATTGAAAAAAATTAAATTTTAATAAAGGAGGAAGTAAGAAAATGTTTAGTAAATGGAAGATACTAATGGTGGCAAGTATTTTAACTATATTTTTTGGAATAAATACCTGTTATTGTTTAGCTGAAGAAACCGAAGAAGTTTTAAAATTGGAAGAAGTAGTGGTTACCGGGACAAAAACTGAAAGAAAATTAAAAGATACACCGGTAAGAACGGAGGTCCTAACGGCACAGGATATTGAGGATAAAGGAGCAGTAAATCTTTATCAGATTCTGGAAGGGGTTCCGGGTGTAAGGGTAGAACAACAATGTTCTTATTGTGGTTTTACCGTTGTTAGAATGCAGGGACTGGAAGCAGGACATGTTCAGGTGTTAATTGATGGACAACCTATTTTTTCGGGATTAGCAGGGGTTTATGGTTTAGATCAGATTCCTGCGTCTAATATTGAAAGAATAGAGATTGTAAAAGGAGCAGGTTCTGCACTTTACGGTAGTTCGGCGATATCAGGAGTTATAAACATTATCACCAAGAAGCCGACTTCCAAGCCGGAACTAACACTTAAAACCCAATGGGGACAGCATAATTCTAATGTTTATTCATTAAATGCTTCAATCGCAGGAGAAAATAAAGATATTATGCTTACTGCCCAGAAAAGTACTGCAGATGAGATATTTGTAGATGATGAAAATAAGGCGCAAATAGACGGAGGAGTTAGATTTACCGACAGAGTAAGGACAGATAATATTAGTGTCGGAGCTACGGTTAACTTTTACGAACTTACCGGTAATGATAAGTTATCCTTTTCCGGAAGAACGATTAATGAGTCCAGAAAAGGCGGTGAAGGAGAGGGGGTGTTTGAAAATCCCTTTGCCGAAGGATCTGAACATATAGCTACAACAAGGGAAGAAATAAATATAGGTTGGCAGAAAGATTTTGATTTAGGAAATAGACTGGGAATAAATCTTGCCTTTGCCACGCACAATCGTAATGCGACTAATGATACTTTTGTGGGCGATTATCTGGGAACCCATAATGATGAATATCCTCCCAGCAATATACTGCATCCTTATATGGCTGATGAAAATCTTTATGTAATGGATATAAGTTATGCGCATCCATTGGGAGAAAAAAACAAACTTCTTGCCGGTGTGCAATACAATTACAACAATTTGACGGAAGAAGGGATGTATGTCAATCTGGAGTCCAGTACTTCCTATAAATCAGAAAGTGAAAAGAGTGCTACGGAAGTTGGGTTTTATATTCAGGATGAATTTAAAGCGACGGATAAATTAGAATTGGTTTTTGGTGCCCGCTACGATAGTCATAATTCCGAAGATACATTTGCCGGAAGTGCGAAGGTGGGTTTAGAAGATGTGAAAGTGGAATATGATGAAACCGCCATCAATCCGAGATTTGCTTTAAA
>CBDUZB010000121.1:0-4730 GCA_965371605.1 uncultured bacterium | reverse complement strand
ATCGCCATAGCCAGAAGTTATTATTTTTTCCATATCGGCACATCCTTAATAATTTTTTTAGCCTTTTCCGTAATGGGAATAATTTCTATACATTCCGTTAGGGTTACTTCTTTTACTTCTTGTGGAAATTTACATTTTTCGGGTAATGAAGTCCCCTCACCTGCTAATTGAGAAAGACTTGCCGCCCCTTCCCAATACCATATTCTTCTTGCATTTTCTAATACTACCTCTTTTCCTTCTCGTGATTTCAGATATCCCGCGAAAACTCCTGCGGAATAAGTTCTCACCATAACATACTCTAACCCTTCTACTTTTTTTTCTTTTGGAACAAATACCTCTCCGTTAATAATTACCTCTTTACACATCTTATTCCTCCTTTAATTTATTTCTCCTTCTTCAAAACATACACCTCTTTGCAGTTTGGACATTGATATTTTTCTATCTTAAAACGGCACTTCTTCGGTAATCTTTTTCATATGTGGATATGGTCTCGTTTCTCCTGTTGTTTTATTTACAAAATCTTCATAAATAATTTCAGCAGAAACAACTCTATCTGCCATATTTGTTGGGTCAAATTTGAATTTACCCGTAGAAACTTCCTCACATCCTAATGCTTTGAATAAAGGCCCAACTAAGAATACAGGGAATTTTTCTTTATGTTCTGCTCTCATTCCTTCTGTATTTATTGCGGAGAATTTAAACTCATAACCCGTGGTATTGTTTTTCCCCATATGAATTTTTTTAGGCTCCTCAATGACAGTAAATATCCATTTTCCGGCTTCTATCCCGCTGTTTGTATTAATTATTTCCTCAGACATTTTTTGTTTCCTCCTTTTTATTTTTAAAATATTCTTTCTTAATTGTCAATAATTTTTCTCTTGCTGTTTCCAACTCTTTTAATTTGAAATTCGTTGAAATAGCAGTCCAGGAAGAAGTCCCGAATAATTCTTGTAAAAGCTCAACCTTTCCTTTCTTCTCTGCTACTGTAGTCCCCGGATAGATTAAAAGAATTTCGTCTTTAATTTCCTCAAGGGCTATTTCCTTTTCTTTTTTCCACTTGGCAGGAGACGAATTAAAGAAGTTTTCAGAGCTTTTTTCGGTATTTACGCCTAAATGCTCACCCCCAAGGTTTAAAGCGTTAATGTGTGGTAGGAAGTCGTTAAAACAAGGCATATTAAAACACTTTCCATTGATTTTATAGGCTCTGTCTTTAAGTATCCATGCTTTATTGATTATTGTTCCCCCGATTTTATTTTCTTTCCTCCTTTCCATTTCAATTAGTAAAGACGGTTCGAAACTCAAGTTCCCTTCTACCCTCATCTTCGTACCGGTCTTACGAAGTTCTGAAAATCCCTCGTCGTCTTTTTCGTTATCAAACTCATATCCTGCCCGGCCGCATAAGATTATATGCAATTTGGAATTTATGTACATGTCGGTAAATACTCTCCAGTCAGTCTTTAGTTCTCCCCAGTGGTGGATTGCTATCCGCTTGATGTCCTTTTTCTTTTGGAAAGCAGTCATAAATTCATTCCAAATATGAGTTATGCTATCAATTATCAGAATAGAATGATTTTTAACTGAGTGGTTTACCCCGTCTAATAAATCAACGAAAGCCCTACTCCTCTCTACCTCTAAAGGAATTTTTTCTTCTTCAAACTTCTTTACCATAAAATCAACACCCGGCTCGGTAGCAATAAAACCTATCGGCTTTTTAGCTTTGATGTGGTGATGTAATCCTATGGCTATAGTGCTTGCGGTATAGGTCTTTCCCGATCCTTCAAATCCTAATATACCGCATTTTAAATATGCTGTTTTGTTAGATGCTTTCTCAAACATAAATTTCACCTCCTTTAATTTTTTAACCTGCGTTTAACTAAGTCAGTATCTCTTTCGTCGATTAAAATAGTTTTCTTTCCCAATCTTTCGAATGGGATTTGGTTTTTCTTGACGATATGCCGGATTTGATTTACCGACACGCAAAACTTATTTGCAACTTCCTTGAGCGTTAATTTCACATTTCACCTCCTTTTCTTTCTTTCCTGGTTTAGGAAAGGATTTTCTTTGCAATTTCTATTTGATTTACAGATTTACTTAAACGGCTTTGTAAGGATTGTACTTCTTTTTGTAGTTCTTCTAATTCTTTTTCCAGTTCTTTTTTGGTCATAGCCATTCTTTTTTCACCTCCCTTTTTGTTTTTCATTATATTTTGCCTCCTTGCGAGAGAATATACTTTCTGTCTTTTTCTGATATATTTAAGATGGTTTGTTCAGCTATTTCTTTTCTTTCTTCTAATTTTTCTAACTGGTTGATTAACTTTTTTATGTTATTCATATTGGTAAAGTCACAAGAGTTAATGTCTTTTTTCATTAGATATTTAAACTGTTTATTAATTTGAGCTAAAGACATAATCTCTCTTGTTAAAATAATATCTAATTTTTCTTTTATTATTTTTTTATTCATAATTGATTCCCCCTTGTTTTGATATCCCCGAACCCTCTAATCGTTAAACTGGTTAGGGGGTTTTTGTTCCCTCAACAATAATTTCCGTTCTTGGATTTTCCTTATCATATCCGAATTCTATCGGTAAAGATGTTACTACCCGGCTGTTATCTTCTTCGATTATCTGTCCTTTTAAAGAGTCAAATATATTTTTGCCTGAATAATTATCCGTGTCATGTATCCCTCTTGTTTTAAAAAAGTACTTTATTTTTACCCGTACTTTCCCTTTAATCATTTTAGCTTTGTTTTTATTTTTCCATTCAAAGATTAACCATTTCCATAAAGTAAGCTCATCCCTTCTTTTTGTCCAGTGAAGGCGTAATGATTTATTTAAAGAGACAGGAATTTCGTTTATTACTATTTTAACCATTAAAACCCTCCTGTATCAATTGGGCTATGTTTGCTTGACTTTTCCTTAATCTTAGAAGCCAACCATTCATTTGTTGATCCCTCCAACCATTTTAGAATTGCTTGAGCTTCCGGGGAATTGATAGGATAGTCGCGCCCTTCATTCTTGTTCTTTTCTGTTAATCCTACCCGTCTTCCTGTTGCAGAATGAGTGTACACTTCTACCTCTACAAACACATCCATATTCAAATACTTTTTTTCTGCTATTTTAATCCACATTTTCCCCTCCTTTCTTGGTTATCCAATCTAACCCACTTCCTTATCATCCGTCGTTTCTATCCCGAACAATACCGCTTTGATTTTTCCTGATAATAACAAATAAACCATTATAATAAACAAGGCAAGGGTTACTACTATCCCGCCAAGAAAAAGGCTTAAAATGACCACTTCCAGCGTAGACATAATGTCGACAATCTGTCCTAAGAAGTTGTAAAGCTGTACGAATGGTTTGACAAAAATAAGAACTATTTCTCTGGCAAGTAAAGACATTATCATTCTTTATCCTCCTCTTCCCAAACATCCTTATCCGACATAATTAAATGGTTTAACCAACCTATTGAATAGCGGTAGTCTTTGTAAGAGCCACCAGATACTTCATTTGCTATTTTTTCTATCTTTTCCTCACTCAATTCCCGTGGTTTCAGCTTGCAGATTTCAAGGATTTTGTCGATTGGTGATATAAAACAAATAGATTCACCTTTCATTTCTTTTTCGATTATCTCAAGTAATACTTGTTCAATCTCTCCTCTTTTATTCATCTTTCCCCCTCCTTCCCTTTATTTTCTTCAATCAATAATCTTTTGCTTCCGCACCGGATACATTCTTCCGGCTCGTGAAATAAGAAATAAAAAACTTTGTTGCAGTCGACACATACGCATTTCATCCCTTTGCCTTCTGCTTCTTCTTCAATAAATTTTTCACAGTGTTTATAACCTTTCCCACCGTCCAAGTTTCTTTTATGTTTTCCACTTTTATGCCGTATTCCTCATCTAATGCTATTTTAATTTCTATCACATCCAAAGAATCAGCACCCAAATCATTACCTAAAATTGCTTGTTTACTCACACCCAACTGCTCAATGATTATTTCTTTTACTTTGTCCTCTATTTTCATTTCCCCTCCCCCATTTCTTTAATTCGCCTTGCAACTTCGTTATGATAGTTTTCTTCTTTCGTAAGCCTTTCGTCCTCTTTATCTTGCCAGAGCAAATTTATTAGCCACATACTCGTGAAAAACCCCATTACATAAGCTATTATTAACCCAATAAATCCCCCTGCAATCCATAACCGTTTTGATTTTGGATTAGGAGTACAGTCGGTTTCAAAGGATGTTATGGCCCATAGTCCCGGGAGTTTTTCAACTGGTTCTGGTTCCCGGTTATCAAATGTCCCCATTGTCCCTTTTGTGTCCCCGGCCGCTTCCTTCTCATAAGTGAAAGTCATTAAAAGCATAACGATTACTGCAAAAAATATAAGTGTTATCCAGTTACATTTAATCATTTGATTTTACCTCCTCATAAATATACGGCTTAGAAAGTTCTTTACAAATATACTCATCGCATTTACAACTCCAAAACAACATTAAACCAAAACTGACAACCATAAACACTAATGCAACAATTATGTCTTGCTTGTTTGGCATTTTCTTTTTATCTCCTTTTTTAATATTTTGATATGTTTGTTTAAATTCTCTTTTTGCCATATAAGATAGTCTAACTCTTCGCTCGGGGTTAGTTCGTTCATTCTATTACCTCACATTCTCCGATATATTTTATTAGGTTGTAAACTGTATCTTCTATTTTCTTTAGCTTAATTTTATCCGGG
>CBDUZB010000120.1:0-4806 GCA_965371605.1 uncultured bacterium | reverse complement strand
AAACTACAGTTATAAGTTATTAGTTATGAGTTATAAGTTAACAAATAAACTACAGTTATGAGTTATGAGTTCACTACAAAAAACAAAGACAGAGATAATACAACTAAACCTTATACGCAGACTGAAGTCTGCGGCTACCACATAAAAAACAGAGACAAAAACAAAAAATAACTAATAGATTCCTGCTTTCGCAGGAATGACAAAAAGAAAGATTGTTTAGTCCATTATTTTTTTTACTTTAAAACAGCCATTTTCTATTTCCGGGGCATTATTTAGTATTTCTCCCTGTACCGAAGAGTATTTTTCTCTATCTTCTCTTAATACATTAGTCAATTCTACCACATGAGTAGTTGGGTCAATTCCTTTGGTGTTTAATTCGTTTAATTTATCTACATAAGATAAAATCTGATTTAAATCAGCAGTATATTGTTCCCTTTCTATTTTGTTTAATTCTAAACGGGCTAATTCGGCGATGTAATCCACTTCCTTTAAGGTTATTTCCATTTCTCCTCCTTTTATTTCTTCTCTTTCTTCGGCTTTAACATCATTATCATTTAATTCACCTGCCTTGTTCAGGTAAAACAAAATGTGATTTAAATCCGGAGCATCTTTTTCTTTTTCAAGTTCATTTAATTCTAAACGAGCTAATTTCATAATATAATTTATATCCTTTAAAGTTGTTTCCATCTCCCCCCCCCCTTTTTTTGTGTTCTCAAAGATATTTTGACATTTTATAAAATAAGACAGTTCATAGTCGACAGATAAAATACAAACAAAAGTCCATAGTCCACAGTCGATAGTCCATAGACAACAGACAAAAACAAAATTTAAAAGAAGGCCTCATAAATGAGGCAACTACAAAAACAATAACTAGATTCCTGCTTCCGAGACTGTGTCATAATCAATGTAGTTGTCCAATTTATTGGACTAATGAATACTTTTCCCGACGGGCGTCATAAATGTCGCCACTACAATTATTTTAAAAATCAGAGTTGTGACACAGTCTGTTCGCAGGAATGATCCGCCTAATCCGCTTGAGGCGGAGCGGACTTCCGCTCCGCTCCAGCAAAATAAATAAATTTAAATTAATGTAACAAATGCGGAATTCTATATTGACTCTAACGGTGCATATTTTGCCATTAATTTCTTTTTTTCTCCGGTTTTAAATAAAACCTCTATTTTTAAATCCTCTCCACTCCCGCTACATTTAACAATCTTTCCTTCTCCAAATTGAGCATGAGCAACCATACTTCCTACAGCTAATTCAATACCGGAAAAATTTTCATCATTCTTATTTTCAAAAGATACAGGCGCTTTCTCCGAAGTCATTAAGGAAACATAATTATCCTCAAATACATCAGCAGAAACCAGTCCTGCTTCTGCTATAAAACGGGAGGGAACATTCCATCTGCTCTGTCCATAAAGACGACGGGAAGCACTACTGGTTAAATAAAGCCTTTCTTCCGCTCTGGTCATCCCCACATAACAAAGCCTTCTTTCTTCTTCTAAGTCCGTATCATCAAAATTTGCTTCATTATGGGGAAACAACCCCTCTTCCATACCGGTCATAAAAACAGCCGGAAATTCTAAACCTTTAGATAAATGCACAGTCATTAAAGTAACATAATCCTGGCCTTCCTGCCACGAATCCAAACCACTAACTAAGGAAACCTGTTCCAGAAATCCCTCGATACTTTTATCCTCTGCCATTTCCTCATATTCCCAAACAGCAGAAACCAATTCCTTTATATTTTCTATTCTTCCCTGAGATTCGATGGTGTCTTCTTCTTCCAGTTTTTGCAAATATCCACATTCACTGATAAACTGCCTGACTAATTCCCCCGCATTCAAATTTTCTTTTTCCAGAATAAACTTTTTTATCAATTTCAAAAATTCCCTCATCCCGGCAATTGCTTTTTTAGAAGGGCCCTTCTTTCCTTTTTCCCTGTTTTCTTCGCTTATTATTTTTTCCACTGCAGGTAAACTCGATATTTTATTCACGGCGGCATAATTTTCTACCCACTCCATTGCCGCTTTTCCTATACCCCTGTTGGGAATATTAATTATCCTTTTTAAACTTAACGAATCATCAGGATTAACTATTACCCTTAAATAAGCAAGAATATCCTTAACTTCCGCCCGGTCATAAAACCTTATATTTCCCACTATTATATAAGAGATATTTTCTTTCCTTAAAGCATCTTCCAGTACGCGTGATTGGGCATTGGTGCGATAAAATATAGCACAATCCCGGCAGCTGTAATCTTCTTCACTGATTAATCTTTTAATCTCAGAAATCACCCCGGAAGATTCCTGTAATTCATTAGCTACTTCCTGATAATAAACGGGTGCCCCCTCAGGTTTTTGTGTCCATAACTTTTTATCTTTTCGGGATTGATTATTTTTTACTACCTTCCAGGCAACATCGAGTATATTGGTGGTAGAACGATAATTCTGTTCTAATTTTATTACCCTGGCATTTTTATAATCTTTTTCAAATTCCAGGATATTTCTAATATCAGCACCGCGAAAAGAATAAATATTCTGGTCTTCATCTCCTACTACACAGAGATTATTATATTTACCGGCCAGTAGTTTCACTAAACTATATTGGGCGTGATTCGTATCCTGATATTCATCAACCATAATATATTTGAATCTTTCCTGATATTTATTCAAAACATCCTGGTGTTCCTTAAAAAGCACCACCGTCATCATAATCAAATCGGCAAAATCAAGGGCATTATTCCTTTTTAGTTTTTCCTGATATAATTTATAAATTCCACTTAATGTTTCTCTAAATTGGTCATTGGAGGTTTCGGCATAGATTTGATAAGATTCCCAATCCATCAATTCGTTCTTTGCTCTACTGATAAGAGCCCGCAGCATCTTGGGTTTAAGCTTTTTATCGGTAATATTTAATTCCTTAAGGCATTCTTTAATCAGAGCTACCTGATCCTTTTCATCATAGATTACAAAATTTTTCATTCTATCTATTTTTTCCGCTTCACTCCGTAAAACCCTGGTACAAAAAGAATGAAAGGTAGAAATCCAGACCCCCGAAGCATCCGTGCCAATTAATTTATTTATTCTTTCCTGCATTTGCTTAGCGGCTTTATTAGTAAAGGTAACCGCTAATATATTCCACGGCAACACTCCTTTACTTATTAAATGAGCGATACGGCAAATAATTACCCTTGTTTTTCCCGAGCCGGCACCGGCTGAAATCAGCAAAGGGCCTTCTTTATGTTCCACCGCCATACGCTGTACATCATTTAAACCATCCGAAAAATCATTCATCTGTTAGATCCTTATTTAAGTTATGGCCCAAAAAACAACTTTTATTCAGTTATGGAAAGATAAATTAACTGCCCTCTCCTGTTTATATCCATAACAATACCCGCAGATAATTTCTCTTTTTTAATTACTTTATTAAAAGCCTCTATATCAGGTACAGGTTTTCGGTTTATAATGCGTATGCAATCTCCCTGCAACAACCCTGCTTCATCGGCAGTACTTCCGGGTTCTATCTCGATAATAACTACTCCCTTTTCGTCATTAGACAAACCTAATCTCTGAATTAATAACGGGTTTAGGGTTTTTACTTTCATCCCCAGCCAGGCTTTAGAAACTTTTTCTTCTACCGGCAAAGATTCTTCCGGATAAACCGTTTCTTCTCCGGAAACAGACGGCATTTCTTCGGTTATAATTTGCAATTTTTTCTCTTTCATATTACGGATTATTTTTACTTTGACTTTTTTATTAGGCGGGGTCAATCCTACTATCTCCTGCAACCCAATGGAATCTTTTACTTTTTTCCCATCAAATTCCAAAATAACATCTCCCCGTTTGAGTCCTCCTCTTTCCGCCGGGGTATTAGCAAATACCTTATTGACTAATGCCCCTTCCTTCTTTTTTAATCCAAAATGTTTACTAATAGCCTCATCTACCGGCCTTATCTCTACCCCCAGCCAGCCTCGAATTACTTTCCCTTTATGAATTAAATCATCCAATATTTCTTTAGCTTTATTAATCGGAATAGCAAATCCTACTCCTACAAATCCACCCATAGGTGAATAAATAGCTGTATTAATGCCGACTACTTTGCCTTCTATATTTACTAAAGGGCCGCCACTATTCCCCTGATTTATTGCCGCATCAGTTTGAATCAATTCCTTATAAGTCCTTTTTTCGATATGGACACTTTGCCGTATGGCACTCACTATTCCGGCAGTAACTGTTTGTTCTAAACCAAAAGGAGAGCCCACAGCCAAAACCCAATTTCCTACTTTTATTTTATCGGAATCTCCTAAAACCGCTACCGGCAATTTTTTACCCGATTTTATCTTCACTATAGCTAAGTCTAATCGGTCATCTTTACCAATTATCTTACCTTTATACTGGTGGCCCTCATCCCCGCTTAAAGTAACTTTTATCTCCCCGGCATCTTTTACTACATGATAATTAGTCAAAATATATCCTTTGCTATCAATAATTACCCCTGAACCCGTAGCCCCAAATTTACGATATTGTTTTTTCTCCAGCGGTGGCTGCCTTTTGGGCTGACCGTAAAAATCCCTGAAAAATTGTTCAAAAGGATCTCCAAAGTTAAATTCATAATACGGCATTTTTTGCTCTATTAGATGAGTAGCACTAATATTAACTACTGCCGGTTTTACCGAAGCGGCTACCTGCACAAAAGAATCCTGAAGATTTTTTAGTACCGAAGGAACTACAGTATTCGTATCTTTAGAAGAACCGGCCACCTGTTGTTTTACTGTACAGAAAGAAGGGGAAACACACCGT
>CBDUZB010000119.1:0-4855 GCA_965371605.1 uncultured bacterium | reverse complement strand
TTTTAGTTTGTAGTTGCTCAATTTATTGAGCGAAAATGTTTAAGATTTTGAATTTGAAATTTGAAGTTTGGAGTTTGAATTTGTTTTTAGTTTGTAGTTGCTCAATTTATTGAGCGAAAATGTTTAAGATTTTGAATTTTGAAATTTGAAGTTTGGAGTTTAAAAAGATGTATTGGGTAATATTGGTTTTGATTTTTATATTAGTCTTTTTATTGACGATGGGATTTTTTTTAATAAAAGAGAAAATATTTTTTGTTCCGACCGTAAACGGATTAACCAGGGGTTTTGCCTTAATAATTGGTCGATTACGGCTGTCTTTTCTTGAGAATTTACGGGATAAAATAAAAAAGCAATTATCTATGGCCGGTGTTATTGATGAATCTCCGGACTATGTTCTTGCCGGGCATTGTTTAAACGGGATGGTTTTTTCTTTTTTAGGGGTAATACTTTCTTTAATTTTCTTTGATTTAATAAAAGGATATATTTTAATAGGTTTTTTTGTTTTGGGATTTATTTTGTCCGTTTATAAACTTAAAGAAAGAATAAAAAAAAGACATTGTGCTATTTTACGTGCTTTACCGGATGTTTTGGATATCTTAACGGTAGCAGTGGAAGCAGGGTTGGATTTTAATGCTGCATTAATTAAATTAATTGAATTGGAAGATAAAAATAATCCGTTGGTAAAAGAGATTTTCCAAATGCAGCAGGAAGTTTATGTGGGAAGCAGCCGTATAGAATCTTTATACAATATGGCAATAAGGGTAGATGAGCCGGGTTTATCTGCAGTTTGTTCTTCCTTAGTACAGGCAATTAAAATGGGAACAAGCCTTGGGCCTATTTTACGCCTGCAATCAGAACAGATTAGAGTTCAACGTTTTCAAAAAGCAGAAAAATTAGCTGGTGAAGCTCCGGTAAAAATGCTTTTTCCTTTGATTTTTTTGATTTTACCAACGGTTTTTCTTGTTTTGTTTATTCCGTTGATTTTAACTTATATATCTAGTGGAGTAGAATTTTAGTTTTGTGGTTATATGCACTAAAGAATTATAAAAATGGAATTTATCGGAGGGCTGAGGGATAAAAGAGAACGATTCCTCCTAGATGGTTGTTTTCTTTGTCTTTAATCATAGTAATTTTTACATCATATTTCATCTCTTTTGTTGAAAAAAAATCTTCGGTTATTTGATTCGGGTTATTTAATGCTTTATTTATTATTTTTAAAATCTCCGGGTTTTTAAATGCATCTAAGAAATGGCAGTTTAAAATATTATCTTTTTTTAAATTCAGGATTTTACAGGCTGAGTTGTTTATAAAAACGATTTTATTATTTGAATCTAATAACAAATTTCCTTCGTTTAGTGTTTTGCCTATACTTTTTAGAAATAGATTTATGTTTTCTTTATGAAGAACTGATTGATTTTTAAAAAAAAGTTGTTCTTCTTTAAAATGTTTAAATATCTGGTTAAATTTTTGTTTGATACTGTTAAATCCCCCTACTGATTTTTGATTCAAAGACGGCAATTTTGGAAGAGGAAAATATTCAATAGCGGATTTTAAGTTTTTCAAAGGGCTAATAATAGTAAATTTTAGTATTATCATAAGCCATAAACCGATAAGTAATAAGGAAACGAAGATAGTTATATAAGTGGTCTTTTTTATGGTTTTCAGCTTTTGATTAATATGCAAATCGGTTGCTTCTATTTGTAAGAGTCCGATAGGTTTGTTCTTTGTTTTAAGAGGAAAAATAATATAAATTCCTTTTTTGTTTTTGCGGATTACAGGGTTTCCGGATTTTAAGACTTGTTTTATTTCCAAATCTTGATATATTTCCCCCCAACGATTTAGTTGGCTGTGGGCAAGTATTTTACCTTCAGGGTCTAAAACCATAGCATAGGCGACGTTCGTATTTTTAGTAATTTCATTTATGTGGTGCAAAAGTTTGAGGTCATTTTTATCTTCGAGTGCTTTTTCACAGGAAGGAATGAATTTTTTTCCTGAAGATAGGATTTGTTTGGTTAATTCTTCAACAAAGAGGAGTTTTTGTTGATAGAGAGAAAAAGCGGACAGGAAAAATAAAATCATTCCAATTACGAAAAGAGTTGGAATAATAACTTGCAAAAGGATATTTGATTTTAATTTACTAAACAATTGTTTCATTTTTGATTTTGTATTATTATTGATAAAATTTTGAAAAGAATAATTCTATTACTTTTATGTAACGAATATAACAAATTTTTTTCTAATTAGCAAATAGTTTCTCTTAGAAAACAATTGGAATTTTTCTCGTGTATGTTTTTGTAATTTATGGGCGACTTTAGCAGGATAATTAATAGAAAATTTGATTAATACTTTTTACATTACGACATATTATACGAGGAGGAGGAAAATGAAAAAAAGGCGAAGAAGTAAGATTCTAATGGGGGTAGGGGCAGTATTATTTTTGGTAAGTGGATTGATGTCAGGTAAGGCAATTTCAAAAGAAATGGAAGTTGTATCAAAAAAAACAGTATCAATGGAAAAAGAAATTCAGTCAAATATTGCGCAATTGAATAATCCTTCAGATGATGTTGTCTTAAAAGCACAACAGAAATTAGTGATAATTGGTAAACCGGCAGTTCCTTCCTTAATTAAAGTCCTTAAGAAAAAGGCTAAGGAACCAATGCACAAGAATGTTTGTTATGTTTTAGAAAGAATAAGGGATGAAAGAGCTCGGGAAACCTTGCTCAAACGGTTAAAAGGCCGGGATGTTTTTCTGCGGCTGGCAGCTGCCTCGGCATTAACTGCATTAAGGGATAAAACGGGAATTCCTGTTTGTATAAAGGCACTGAAGAAAAAGGATGTTAAAGTGCGACGATTAGCAATGAGAATTTTAGGTCGGAGTCATGATCAACAGACATGCCCGGTTTTAAAAAATTCATTAAAAAACGATCAGGATGCGGAAGTCAGAAGTATGGCAGCATTAATTTTAGGAATGATTCCTGACCGGACAGCTGTTGATTCCTTGAGGGAAGCACTGGAAGATAAAGAAATATCAGTACGAAAAAATGCTGTTATTGCTTTAGGGTTAATTAAAGATAATTCTGTAGTTCCTGACCTGGTAAAATTATTGGAGACGGAAGAAGCGGAAATAAGATTATTATCCGTTATTTCGTTAATGCGGATAGGAGATAAAAGTGCTGTGCCTGCATTGATAAAAGCAGTAGATGATCAGCTCTTAAAAATTAAATTAGCGGCCTTATCCGCTCTGGGTGAATTACGCGATGCAAAAGCGAAAGGAGTGCTTATTTCAGCTTTAAATGATGATGATCGTGAGGTTAAAGTTAAAGCAGTAATTGCTTTGGGAAAAATTAAGGATAAGGAAACCTTTAAGGCGATTGTAGCTCTTCTGAAAGATAAAGATTCAACTGTGCGAATGAATACTGTTTTGGCTTTGGGTTCTTTGGAGGATTTACGGGCGGTTACAGCTTTAATGAAAGCACTAAAGGATGAAAATGCTTATGTGCGCAGGAATGCAGCTA
Source organism: uncultured bacterium (assembly GCA_965371605.1). GTDB lineage: Bacteria > CBDUZB01 > JAGLHV01 > JAGLHV01 > JAGLHV01 > JAGLHV01. The sequence continues at coordinate 1,340 of CBDUZB010000119.1, read as the reverse complement.
TTGTTCTGGGTAAACTTGGCGATAAAAAAGCCGTACCCGTTTTAGAAAAAGCCTGTCAAGATAAAATAGCTTTTGTTTCTACGGCAGCTAAAAATGCTTTAGAAAGGTTAAAAGAATAACCTTGACAAAATTAAACAGGGGTGTTAGTTTTAAAGCAGGGGTGTGATAAAAGACACATTCTTTTAAGTTACCGAATTTTAAAATATTTAGCTCTGATAAGGGCAAACCTCAGGAAACTGGGGGGCGCAAAACTACGGTTCCATGGTTAAGGTGGAAGGCTGAGTTGCCAGAGGGAAGATTTGTGGAACCGGATTAACCGTAATAAAAGCGGTATAATCCGGTTTTTTTATAAGTAATAAATATGAAGGGTAATAACAATGAAAAGAAGAAGGCTTTTACTTTTTGTTTTTCTTATTTTTTCTGTGTCGGCCGGAAAAATTTACGCTTCTTCTTTTAGTTCCCATTTTACTGCGGTGAAGATTGAATTTAATAAATCTTTTCAGTTTGCAACAACCCATGATTTTTGTTTTCGGGCAAAAGTACAATCGTTGCCTCTTTATCTGGTTTTTCCGGATATGGATATTAGAGATGAAGGGAATAGTCCAATACGGGATTACAAGAATTTGTTTTTAGATATTAATTGTAATCAATATAATGTTTTTACCGTTTGGGGAATTATTAAGAAAAAAAGCAGGTTCGAAAATATAAAATTGCGGTTAGTGAATTTAAATAAGTTGCAAATTAGAGCTTCACAAAAGAATACGAAGCATTTTTTTATTACCCTTCGGATTTTCGAAGAAGCCGACCTTTTTTTAAAGTACAGCACTTTTTTGTGTTGAAACCTTTCCCTTTTCCCCAAAATTTCCAAAAAAATAATTAGTGAAATTGAAATGTCGTGAAGAAAGATGGCCTTTGGAAGGTGAAAAAAAGAATACAAAAGTAAAGGTTCTTTCTTACAAAAAAATGAAATGATACAAACGGAGGAATAAAATGAATTTACGAATAGTTTTTGAACCATTAGTAGATGGAGGTTTCATGGTTTCCTGTCCGGATCTTCCAGGTTGTTCGGCACATGGAAAAACTTTTAACGATGCATTGATAAAAATAAAGGGAGTTATTCAGCAATATCTTCAATATAAAGTGCAGAACAAATCTGTTCTCTTGAATTAGGCCGGCTAAAAAGGAGGAACGATGAAATAAGGTTAAAATAGAGGTAAATTTATGTCATTAATGTGTAAGGTTTTTTTCTCTAATAGAAAGATAAAATTAAAATTCGTGAGTTGCATTGTTGTTTTTTTGGTAATTATTTTTATCTCAAATACGAGGACGCAATTATTTAA
>CBDUZB010000118.1:0-4867 GCA_965371605.1 uncultured bacterium | reverse complement strand
TAAGTTATGAGTTATTAGTTATAAGTTTAAAAAAATTAAAAGACAAAAGACAAAAGATAAAAAACAACAGACAACAGACAACAGACAGATGAGTTAGGAATTAAAATAAGGAAAACAAAGATAGAAATTCATGGTTCTAATAAAGATAATCTTTAAAAGAAGGAGAGAAAAAAATGGATTTAAAAGAAGTAAAGAAAGATGATAAAGTAGCTATTATTGGGTTGGGTTATGTTGGTTTGCCTTTAGCAGTGGAATTTGCCGGATGTGGTTTATCAGTAGTAGGGATTGATAAAGATTTGGAAAAAATCAAACAAATAAATAAAGGAAAGTCATATATTAAGGATGTAGAGAATAATGCCCTTAAAAAAGTAGTAGATAGGAAAAAATTAAAAGCCACCGATAATTTTAGTGTTTTGAAAAAAGTAAATGCTATTATAATTTGTGTTCCTACTCCTTTACGTAAAACAAAAGACCCGGATATTTCTTACGTCATTTCTGCAACAAAGGAAATTTCCAAATACCTACAAAAGGGACAGTTGATTGTTTTGGAAAGTACTACTTATCCGGGAACTACCAGAGAGGTGATTGTTCCTATATTAGAAGAAAGAGGGTTTAAGGTAGGCCGTGATTTTTCTTTAGCATTTTCTCCGGAAAGAGTCGATCCGGGGAATAAAAAATATGCAATAAAAAACACCCCGAAAGTAATTGGCGGAATAGATAAAAAGTCAACGCACATTGCCTGTTTACTTTACGCTAAAATTGTCGAAAAAATAATCCCCGTTTCTTCTCCGGAAGTAGCCGAAATGGTGAAATTACTGGAAAACACTTTTCGTAGTGTAAATATAGGGTTGGTAAATGAAATTGCTCTGGTTTGTAACCGGCTAAATTTAGATGTTTGGGAAATTATAGATGCAGCTGCTTCCAAACCTTTTGGTTTTATGCCTTTTTATCCCGGACCTGGATTGGGAGGACATTGTATTCCGATAGATCCCCATTATTTATCCTGGAAATTAAAAAGTTTAAATTTTTATGCCCATTTTATTGAATTAGCAGGGGAAATAAATAACAAAATGCCTGATTTTGTGGTGGAAAAAGTTTTTAAAGCGTTAAATGAAAGAAAAAAATGTATAAAAAAAGCAAATATTGTTCTTTTAGGTGTTGCTTATAAAAAAGATGTTTCTGATGTTAGAGAATCCCCGGCGTTAGACATAATGCAACTCCTGGAAAATTTGGGTGCAAAAATGAAATATATTGATCCTTATGTTCCGCAAGTCAAAGTTGGAAATAAAAAAATGGTTGCCTCTAAAATGAATTATGCTTTCTTGAGAAGTGCAGATGCCGTTATAATTACCACTGCTCATTCCTGTTTTGATTACGGTAAAATTTTAAAAAATTCCAATTTGGTTATTGATACACGTGGTGTTACCCGGAAAATCAAATTCGGACAAAACAAAATAGTAAGATTATAAACTTGAAAATTGACAAAGTGTTCAAAGTTTTGCTAAAATCAGGTTGGTGAACAGAGGGAGGAAATGAATAAATTAATTGTATCGTTAGATGTGTCTGATATAAAAGAAGCGGAAAAAATGGTAAACACACTTTCCGGGGTAGTGGATATTTTTAAAGTAGGAATTTTCCCTTTTATGGCATGCGGCCCGCAAATAATAAAAATGCTGCAGGATAAAGGGAAAAAGATATTTCTTGATTTAAAATATCACGATATTCCCAGTATTGTAGCCAGGGCAGTTAAATATACGGTGAGGATGGAGATTTGGGCATTAACTATCCATGCCAGCGGCGGATTTAGTATGCTCAGAGAAACGCAGAAAGCTCTCAAAGTAGAAGCATTGGCAAAAAATGTAAAAAAACCGTTACTATTGGGGGTAACGGTTTTAACCAGTTTAAAAGAAAAAGATTTAGGGCAAATTGGTATAAACCGTAAGGTAGAAAAACAGGTAAAACGTTTAGCTTTGATGAGCCGGGATGCAGGATTGGATGGGGTTATTTCTTCTTCCCGGGAAATAAGCCTTATTCGTAAGTATTGCGGAAAAAAATTTCTGATTGTAACCCCGGGAATTCGTCCGAAAGGTTCGCAAATTAATGACCAGAAAAGAATATTAACTCCCAGGGAAGCTATAAAAGCAGGGTCGGATTATCTGGTGGTGGGAAGGCCGATTATTCATGCGGAGAATTCCTTGGCTGTAGCTACTCAAATTTCAAAAGAAATAAAGGAATAAATGGATGATGAATAAAGATGAAATTTTACAAATTTTTAAAGAAAAGAAGGCTTTTTTGGAAGGACATTTTAAACTGTCTTCCGGATTACACAGCAAATATTATTTGCAATCTGCGCAGGTGTTACAGTATCCTGAATTGATGGAAAGATTGTGTGCGGATTTAGCCAGCCGTTTTGACCGGATGGTAGAAGTGGTAATTTCTCCTGCCGTTGGGGGAATTATTGTAGGACAGGAAGTAGCACGCAACTTGAAAAAAAGGGCTATTTTTTGTGAAAGAAAAGATGGGGTAATGACTTTGAGAAGAGGATTCAAGATTAAAAAGAAAGAGAAGGTATTAATAATTGAAGATGTTATTACCACAGGAAAGTCGATTAAAGAAGTGATGGGTGTTGTGGAAAAAGAAGGAGGTGTTTTAGTCGGTATTGGTGCATTGGTCAATAGAGGTAGTGAAGAAGTGGAAAAGGGAATCAGACAGGAAGTGCTTTTAAACTTAAAAATAAAAACATATAAGCAGGAAGATTGTCCGATGTGTAAACAGGGGATTCCTTTGGAAAAACCCGGAAGCAGAGAGGAATAAAAAATGGTTACCTATAAAAAAGCAGGGGTAGATATTGATAAAGCCGATAAATTAGTAAGCTGGATAAAAAAAATTAATCCGAGTATAGGGGGATTTTCAGGGTTGTTCCCTCTTGATGGGAAAAAATACAAAAATCCTGTTTTAGCTTCTTCTACCGATGGAGTAGGGACGAAATTGAGAATTGCCCGGTTAGTAAATAAACATAATACAATAGGGATTGATTTGGTGGCAATGTGTGTAAATGATGTGCTTACTTGTGGAGCAAAACCTTTGTTTTTTCTGGATTACTTTGCTACCGGAAAATTAGATTTAAGATTGACACAAAGGGTAATTAAAGGTATTGTCAAAGGGTGTATACTTGCTGATTGCATACTCCTTGGCGGTGAAACCGCAGAAATGCCCCAGTGTTACAAACCGGGAGAATATGATTTAGCCGGATTTTCAGTGGGTGTTGTAGAAAAAAATAAGATTATTAACGGAAGCAGGATAAAACCGGGTGATTTAATTGTTGGGCTTGAATCTTCCGGGTTACATAGTAATGGGTTTTCGCTGGTGCAAAAGGTTTTTTCCCAAAGAGAACTGAAAAAATTGAGTAATGAATTATTAAAACCAACTAAACTTTATGTAAAAACTTTGCTTCCTTTTATCAATTCCAGTCATTCTCCGTCGATTATTAAAGGAATGGTACATATTACCGGGGGAGGATTAGTTGATAATTTACCCCGCATTCTTCCTTTAAATTGCCAGGCGGTAATTTACAAGGATGAGTGGGAAATTCCTGATATTTTTTGTTCTATCCGTGAAAAAGGAAGAATAACGGAAGGGGAGATGTTTCGCGTTTTTAATATGGGAATTGGTATGGTATTAATTATTCCACAAAAACACGGTGATTTAATATTAAAAAACATAAAAAAATCTCATTTAATCGGAAAAATCACTGCCGGCAAAAGGGGTGTAAGGTTAAAATGAATAAACTTAAAATAGGTGTTCTTGTTTCCGGTGGGGGAACTAATCTTCAGGCAATTATCGATGCTTGTCAAACGGACAATATTCCGGGGGAAATAGCGGTTGTAATTAGCAATCGTAAAGAGGCGTATGCTCTGGAAAGAGCGAAAAAGAATAAAATTGAGGCTTTATATATTGCTCGAAAAGCTTTTATTACTAATCGGGATTATGCTCAACGATTGGCTGAAGAAATGGATAAACGGGGTGTAGAATTGGTTTGTCTGGCCGGATTTTTGTTGCTAATTGACCCTTTTTTTGTTGCCAAATATAAGAATAGAATAATGAATATTCACCCTGCCTTACTTCCTGCTTTCGGAGGGAAAGGGATGTATGGAAAGAACGTTCACCGGGCAGTTCTTGAATATGGGTGTAAAGTTAGCGGGGTTACGGTACATTTTATTAATGAAAAATATGACTGGGGAGCAGTCATTTTACAAAAGACAGTAAATGTTTTGGATAATGACACTGTTGATAGTTTGTCATCCCGAATATTAGCAGAAGAACATAAAATTTATGTTCAGGCAATACGGCTTTTTGCGGAGAAGAAGCTGGATATAAAAGGAAGAAAAGTGAGGATTATTGAAAAATGAAAAAAAAACCTGTTCTATTTGTCTTTTTTTTTGTTTTTAGTATTTTCTTTTTAGAGAATTACTCATTAGCTATTGATAGTTTGCCTATTTATTTTTTCCAAAGAGGAAAAATTCATAAGATAAACCTGGATGGAACAGGGGAGAAATGTCTAAGCACCGGAAGAACTTCAAAATTCCAATGGTCACCTAATGGAGAGAATATATGTTTTATGACTACTGCCGCGTTGTTTTTGTTGGATAAAGACAACAAGGAAAAGTTACTAACAAGTTTTCCACAAATGCCTATAATTGTTAATAAGTTTGAGTGGTCACCGGATAACAAAAAAATAGTGTATGGCATATATAAAAAAAATGCTTGTTCTATATGGGTTTTAGATGTTTCCAGCTTAAAAACCAGGAAAATTGTTTCGGTAAAAGGGCCTGCTTTTCAGATTCCTTTTTATTGGTCAAAAAGTGGA
>CBDUZB010000117.1:0-4868 GCA_965371605.1 uncultured bacterium | reverse complement strand
TCTCCTGTCTTAAAAGAAACACTAATCCTACAGCCACCGGAATAAAAACAACAGCCATTAAAAAAACCATTGGTAAAGCTAATCCCTTCTCATTTAAACTCTTTTTTATCCACAGCATTTTTCTTCCCCCCCATTTTTTAAATAAACAAAAAAAAACCGGATTACCAATCTATTTCAACCTTCGGTAACCCGGCTTTCGCTATTACTTAATAGTGACCCGTAGCTTTGCGTCTTCGCTTCACAGCGAATTTGCCTTTTCATCGTAAAATTTTAAAGACCTACATAATCTTCTTCCTCTCTGTCAAGTATATCACTCTTTTCCTTTTTGTCAATACAAAATTATATTTATAATTATCTATACAAAATAAATGTTCCCATTATTAAAATCTCTTTTTTAAAATCTTCGCAGAAGAAAATAAAAAATTATTTTCACTGCTTTAAGTTGGGCGGACTTACCCCTGAGGTTAATTTTATTTCTTCATATCCTGCTGCGGTATCGAACCCTGCCCCTTTTTTTACCGTTAGACTAACTTCGATATAGCGAATATTATATCTATCATTACCGACAATCGGAAATGGCAAGACATTTACCGACTCATCTCTATATTCAAATTCAAGATTTGTCACATCCACTTGCGGCGAAGTAAAATCCCTATCCCTGTTTCCATTCGCAAATACAGAATGCCTTTGAATTTTATTTTTAGGAGTACCGTGAATAGACACCATAGAAAAAGTTATCGTCTCCGTATCCCTATTAACCGACCAGGTTGTAGTATCTTCCTTAAGTCCATCCCCATTTACATCCCTTATTACTGCATTAAAACGAATACTATTCTGTCCGGCTATCTCTATTGCCTGTCCAATCCCGGGGGGTATGTCTGTGAAATCCCTATTCCCATGAATATATCCCGCCTGTTTTATGTCCTTAACCATCTGGTCCAGTGCAATCCGGGCATTATGTTGAACATCACGGCGCTGATTTGATTTAAACCAGAGTTGTTGATTTCTTTTTTGCACCAAACTCCCCATCAAAACCACCATAGATAAAATAACAACACTAATCATTATTTCTAAAATAGTAAACCCTTTTTGTTTCCGGACTTTTTTTTGCATTTTTTTCTCCTGCTTATGGTGAAGAAATTACCGTTTCCAGTGTCACCTTTTTTAATATTGTTTCCGTACCGGAAGGTTCTATCCAAACGGTTATCGTCTTATAGCTCGATGTTCCGATGGTTGTAGTAACTAGCTTATAATATCTATTAACCCTCATCGTTTTCGCACCTGAAACAAAACTAATCGGATTATTCGGGTCGGGGAGATCTACACCCGAAGTAAGATTAAGCTCTCGATATCCCAGAGTATCATTAAGAACACCATCGCCATTGGTATCCCCATCTGTATATCCGGTTGGCGTAGAAGCTACTCTTTTTATGGTTTCAATTAATTCACGTGTTTGTGCTACTGCAAAAGTTTCCCATCTATCCCGGGTATTGGCTCTCATCATCGCCATAAACATAGGCACGATACCCATTAACAGGGTAACTAAAATAGCCATAGCAACAACCACTTCTACCAAAGTCATTCCTCTACTGTTTTCTTTCATTTTTTATTTCCTTTTATCTTTTGGCCTCTATTAAAAAATATCCCATTTTTTTTATTTGTCAAGGATAAAAAAACTGCTCTTTTTAATTTTCTACTTTTATTTCCACACTTTTTTCGCCAAGAATTTTTTTGATTTCACAAATTACTTCTTCCGAAGGGGAAATGAGGCTCATTAAATTAATCATCACATTTTTCTTTTCAGGTATTGCCAGATCAAAAATTACCGGACAATTCCCTTCATTTTGCTCCATTATTTTTTTTAACGAATGCAAAATTTCTTCTTTGTTGAAAACATCCAAACCTATTTTTATACAAAGACTTTTTATCTTTTTTTGCCGGATTACCAATAAAGGCATAATTTCATCCGCTAAAATCTTACTTCGCTCCTCCCGGCCATCCACCCTTCCTTTGACAATAACAATCTCATCAATTTTCAAATACCGGCTTATCCCGTCATTATAATTCCTGGGAAAAATTACTACTTCTATTTTTCCCTCCAAATCTTCCAGAATACATACTGCCATTAATTCGTTTTTTCTGGTTGTAATGCGTTTAATATGGGTAATTATCCCACCCACACTTATACTGTCGCCATTAGTGTTTTCCTGCTCATGCAATTGGCTAATAGTATGAGTAGAATATTTTTTTATTTCTTCTACATAAGTTTTGAGTGGATGTCCGCTAAAATAAAAACCCAAAACTTCTTTTTCGTAAGCAAGAAGTTTATTCCCTGACCATTCCGCTTTTTTCCCGGATAGTATTTTCTTCGGCTTCTCTTTCTGTTCTTTTTCCTCGTCAATTATTTCAAATAGAGACGTCTGTCCAATCATTTTATCCTTTTGTCTACTGCCGGCTTTATTTAAAATCTCATCCATTTCCTGCATTAATTCCGCCCGGGAAACACCTAAAGAATCAAACGCACCGGCTTTAATCATACTCTTAATTACTTGCTTATTTGTATGATGTAAATCTACCCTAAAACAAAAATCATAAAAAGATTTAAAAAGTCCTTTCTTTTTTCTTGCCTCTACTAATGAGATAATTGCTCCTTCTCCTACATTTTTTATTCCTAAAAGGCCAAAACGAATTCCTTCTTTTTCAAAAACAAAATCATTAAAACTTGTCTGAACATCCGGAGGAAAAATAGTAATTTTCATCGCCTGACATTCATTAATATATTGAACCATTTTGTCGGTATTATTAATTTCGCTATTTAAAAGAGCCGTCATATACTCCATGGGATAATTTGCTTTAAGATAGGCTGTTTGATAAGAAATCAAGGCATAAGCAGCAGAATGACTTTTATTAAATCCATATGCTCCAAACTTAGACATCGTATTAAAAATTTTATTTGCTGTTTTAATTTTTATTCCTTTTTCTTTGGCCCCTTTCATGAATTCCGCTCTTTGTTTTTCCATTTCATCTAAATCTTTTTTTCCCATAGCCCGCCGTAAAAAGTCCGCTCGGCCCAAACTAAAACCGGCTAAATCCTGAGCTATACGCATTACCTGTTCCTGATATACTACAATACCATAGGTTTCCTTTAAAATAGGTTCTAATAACGGATGGTCGTAGGTAACAGCCACTTTTTTGTGTTTTCTTTTAATAAATTCATCCAACATCCCGCTTCCAATGGGTCCCGGACGATATAAAGCAAGAAGGGCAATTAAATCAACAAACTCCGCCGGAGCCATTTTTAGTAAAAGGTCCTTCATTCCGGAACTTTCCAATTGAAAAATACCTGATGATTGAGCCTTACGAAGAAGTTGATATGTTTTCTCATCATCTAAAGGAATGCCTTCTTCTGTCTGTATTTTTTTATCTTTTTCCTTTTCATTAATTAAGTTGACCGCCTTTTGAATTACGGTAAGCGTACGAAGCCCAAGAAAATCCATTTTTAAAAGGCCTAATTTTACCAGGGATTTCCCCTCATATTGAGTAGTAATTATATTTTTAGCACCCTTGGCAAAAGGAACATGATTGGTTATATCGTCCTTAGAAATAACTATTCCTGCCGCATGTACACCTGTGTGCCTTTTCAATCCTTCCAGCTTCGAAGAAATCTTTATTAACCGGGCAATTTCCTCATTTTCATTGGCCAGTTTTTTTAAAGCATCTACTTTTTTTAGCGCCGAATATATCCCTTCCCCAAAAGGAATCTGTTTCGCAATTTTGTCTACCTGAGTTAAGGGAAGATTTAAAACCCTGCCTACATCACGAATAACCAGTCGTGCCTGCATACTTCCAAAAGTAATAATTTGAGCAACATTCTTTTCCCCGTATTTGTTTTTTACATAATTTATTATCTCTTCTCTCCCTTCATCAGAAAAATCTATATCTAAATCCGGCATAGAAACTCTGTTGGGGTTAAGAAATCTTTCGAACAAAAGCCCATATTTTAAAGGATCAATATTAGTGATTTCCAGGGTATAGGCCACAACACTCCCTGCTCCTGAACCTCGCCCCGGGCCAACGGGAATATTACGCTGTTTTGCATACCGGATAAAATCCCAGACAATTAAAAAATAAGCAGAATATTTCATCTGTTTAATAACATCAAGTTCATGCTGTAAACGCTGTTCTATCTGAGAAGAAATTTGTCCGTAGCGACTTTTTGCTCCTTCCCTGCACAGCTTTTCAAGATAAGAATCAGAAGAAAATCCCGAGGGGACATCATAATGAGGTAAATGAATTTTTCCAAATTCCAGTTCCAAATTACATTTTTCCGTAATCTCAATGGTATTACGTATTGCTTCGGGAACATAGGAAAACAGGTCTTTCATTTCCTGTGGTGATTTAAAATAAAATTCTTCCGTACTTAACCGCATCCGGGTAGGATCATCAATAGTTTTACCGGTACCAATACCTAATAAAACTTCATGGCTTTCAGCATCTTCTTTCAAAAGATAATGGGTGTCATTGGTGACAACCAGAGGAGCATTACATTGTTTAGCTAACAAAAGAAGATTCTCTATTATCTTTTTTTGTCCGTCAATCCCGTGATCTTGAAGTTCTAAATAGAAGTTGTCTTTTCCAAGAATATCCTGATAAACACCAATAATCTCCCGTGCTGTATCAATATTACCCTGTAAAATCAACTGGGGAATTTCCCCTTTCATACAACCGGAAAGCCCAATCAACCCTTCACCATATTGTCTCAAAACCTCTTTATCTATGCGCGGACGATAATAAAATCCTTCCAGATATCCTATACTTGCTAAGCGGATAAGATTTTTATATCCAATTTCATTTTTAGCTAAAAGGGT
>CBDUZB010000116.1:0-4876 GCA_965371605.1 uncultured bacterium | reverse complement strand
CCCAGTGTAGGGGCAATTGCCCGGATTATTCGCACTTCTCCCCAGGTTAAAATGGTGATAAGAAAAGAGGTCGGTGAAGTATTGGCTAAGGGTTCTTCATCATCAAGCATGGAAAAAGGCACAGTGGATATGAAGAAAATTATTAGAGAAATCAAGAAGGATTTGCCTCGATTAATGGGTAATATTCCTATTCCTAAAAAAATACAGGCGGAATTTATTGCGGTGAAAGAAAAAGTGAATTTATTGGAAGAACTTAGTGAAGAAATAGGAGAGGATATGTTTGCCAATATGCTTAAAAATTCCCGCAAAGTCAAAAAGGTTTTAACTAAACAAGTTCGGGAAATTAATGCTAAAAATAAAAAATAAAAACAATGTTTGTGAAAAAATATTAGAAGATAGTTATTTTTTAAAAGAGCAGGGGGATTAATGTTTAAATTAGTGTTAAAAAAGAAAGCAGAAATTATTTTAGAATGTGTTTTGCGTGATGGGCAGATCGTCATAGGTAGTGCTGAAGAGTGTGATATTCGAATTGAAGATAAGGTTGTTTCTTTACAGCATTGTATAGTAAAAAAAGAGGGTGACGGATTTGTAGTTCAGGATTTAAAAACTGCTTATGGAACATTGGTAAATGGGAAAAAAATAGAAACCTGTCGTTTGAGGGTTAATGATGAAGTCGGAGTAGGTCATTGTTCTTTGTTTTTAAGAGAAAGAATCCAAAGGAGAAGAAAAGAATCAAAATCATATAATTTATTGGGTATTTATGGCGCGTTTGAAGGCAAAAAATATGAATTAGAGCACGGTGAAACAAGAATAGGAAGGAGTGATGTTTTTAATGAAGTTATTCTTTGGGGAAATGTTGATCCCAGTGTTTCACGAAGACATTCGACTATTAGTTTTCAGGACAGTCAATATGTTTTAACCGACAAAAGAAGTAGAAATAGAACATTTGTTAATAAAAAAGAAGTAGGGGAAGATGAAGCGATCGTTTTGCAACCTAAGGACGAAATTTTAGTCGGCCGTACGATTTTCAGGTTTGTAGAGGAAGGAAGCGATGACTATTCTCCGCCTAAAAGTGCGGGGATTTTTTTAGTTAGATTCAAAAATCCTTTTTTTAAGGTTTTATCGGGAGCACTTATTTTAGGGGGATTATTTTTGTTTTTTTATGGAGGGAAAGGGATCAGTATAATTAAGAGCAAACCTAATGTATTCTCTGTGAGGCCTTTCATGACTTTTAAAACAGATGAGGAGAGGGAAATTTTGCAGCAAACTCCCGATTATTTTTCTTCAGAGGATGTTTATGCAATTACTTCTTCGCCGGGAATAGGGGATTTAACCGGAAATGGAAAAAATGAAGTTGTTCTTGCTACAACAGGTGGATATCTTTATGCCTGGAATGGCAAAACAGGAGAAAAAATATGGGAAGAACCCTTTAAAATAGGGACTAAAATAATATCATCTCCCTCGATAATAGATATAAACGGAGATGGGGCCAAGGATATTGTTATTGGTTCGAATGATTCTTGTCTTTATATTATCGATGGGCCTACGGGTAAATTGATGTATAAAAGTGAAATATTAGGAGGGGATTTACGTTCTTCCCCGGCAGTGTACGATTTAAATCGGGATGGTTGGCTGGATGTTGTAATTTGTTCTGAACAGGGAACGGTTTATTTTATCTATTCTCCTCTTAATGAAGTCAGAGTAGAGGAAAAGAATGTAGTGGGGAATATTTATTCTTCACCTATGGTGTTTTTGGATGAAGGAAAGGCGAAAACGGTTATTGGAACCATTGAAGGGAAACTATACTTTTTTGATAGTGAGGCGGAAATAGAAAATGTTGTTTCTCTTACGGAGGCGATAAATAAAAATTTAGGTATTTATTTACCGTTTAACGAAATAACTCCTACGGCAGCAGAGGGTGATTTAGATGGGGATCAAGTCCCTGATGTCGTAATTGCCGATAAACAATACTATGTATCAGTGGTGAAGGGGGATGTTAAAGAATTACTCTGGGACCCCTATTATATTGAGCCAATTTCAGAAAAAATTTCTCCTTTTTATTATTCTTCACCGGTTTTAACGGACTTAGATGGCGATAACAATTTGGATATTGTTGTTGCTAGTTGTAACGGATGTGTATTTGCAATAAAGGGGAGTTCCGGGAAGCTTCTTTGGAGATACGATACGGGAATAGAAAACAGAATAATTTCTTCACCTGCATTAGCTGATCTGGATAAGGATGGAATAGCGGATATAGTATTTGGCAATGAAGATGGCAATTTATATGTTTTGAGAGGAAAAGCTGATCTTCCTGATAAGGTAAATCGTCTTTTATTTCAAGAAAAAATTTCGTCTATTCCTATCACTTCTTCTCCTGCAATAGGGGATGTTGATGGAAACGGGTATATAGATATTGTGTGTAGTCGTATGGACAATAAAATAGGAGTTTATTCAACTAACACAAAAGTATTTAAAAACCAACTGGTTTGGCCGATGTTTCATTCCAACTCACGGCATTCGGGAAGGTACTCTTTTGAGAATGAAATACTTCCTTTTATTATTAAATTTGTGGGAGGATTTTTTTTGGTATTAATGACTGTGTTTGCTAATTTGCTTATTATGAAAAGAAAAAAAGAAAAAAGGCCTCCTCTTTTATTTGAAAAAAAAGGAAGAGGGGAATAACTCTATTGGGTAACATTGGGATATGTTTTAAGAAGAGTTCTTTTGAAGTCAACAGGGAGATATTGTTTCAAAAAAAGAAAAAAAATTTGATTTTTTTAAGTGGAAATTAATGACTCAATAGTGCAAAAGGAGAAGATTTTATGTTGGTTAGAATGGCATCTAAGACCGATGTGGGAAAAAAACGTTCTTTGAATGAGGATATGATAGGGGAATATGTAAAGGAAAACCTTTATCTTGTTTGTGATGGAATGGGTGGGCAGGCGGCAGGTGATTTGGCTAGTGCTGTAGCAGTAGAGACAATCATAAATTATATAAAACTAATAAAAAATGAAAATTTTTACTCCTTACGTCCGGAGTTGAAGGGCTTCTCTCTTTCCTCTAACGCATGCAATTTAGTCGAAGCAATTCGTCTTGCTAATCGTCGAATATTCAAACTTGCTGTTAAATATCCTTATTTGCGTGGTATGGGAACGACTGTTGTTTCTGTGTTCCTGGATGGAAACAATATTTGTATGGCACATGTGGGTGATAGTAGGATTTATAGAGTAAGAAAAGGGAAAATAGAAAGGTTAACGCAAGATCACTCATGGGTTAATGAATTACTTCAAGATAGAGAAATAGATGAGGAAGAAGCTAGAAATTTTAAGCAAAAAAATGTAATTACGCGTGCACTGGGAACAAAACCAACAGCTAAGGTAGATATAAAAATAGAACCTGTTTTCAATAATGATTTGTTTATTCTTTGTTCCGATGGCCTTACGGCAGTGGTGGAAGATGAAGAAATTTATCGAACTGTTGTAGAATCGAAAGGAGATATAAATTTATTATGTGAAGGGCTTATTGGTTTAGCTAACGAAAAAGGAGGACCTGATAATATTTCCGTTGAGGTTTTAATAGTAAAAAATGATAAAAAGGGAATAGTTAATCGAAGGAGCGATCTTCTCGAATCCGTGATTACAATATCCGAAGAGGACAGTGTGGTTCTACAAATGGAAGATGAATTATTGGCAAAAATGTATAGTGAATCGGATGATGAAAAAATAGGGGTATTAGTGAATAAGAAAAAACAATGGCAAAATCCTTTGTTTTTTAGTGGAATTGTTTTGGTGTTTAGTTTTTTAATGGTAATCGCTGTTTTGTTGTGGAAAAATCCTGAGAAAAAAGAAGTAAAAGAGGTTTCCTTCACCAAAGAAGAAATTATTTCCGGCAAGGTGAAAATTGACACTGTTCCACCTGGAGCGATAGTATTTGTTGATGGATTAAAGTCACTAAAAAGAACCCCTGCGGAATTAAGTTTACCAGAGAGAAGAGAAAAACCTTATAAAATAACTCTAAAAAGGATTGATTACAAGGATAGAAGTGTCAATGTATTTGTTGTGGCTAATGATGAAATTAAGATTTATGAAACCTTAGTCCCTCAGGCACAGGTTAATTTTGTTTTAGGGTTTGAAAAGGAATTACCTCCGGATGCGGAAATCTATATAGATGATCGACGATTAGATTTTGATATTGAACAATTGCGTGTGATTCAAACAAAAGATTTGGCAGAAGGAACTCATTCGATTAAAATTAAAAAAGGGGATGAAGTTTTATGGACCAAAACTTTTTTTCTTGCCTTGGATCAAGTTAAAAGTGTTGTCATTGAATAAGCGTTTGTTTGAGTTAGCGGGTGTTTGTGAAAAATATTGGGAGGGAATGGGATGGATAAATGTAAGTTATGCAATAAGCAGACAGATAGAGTTATTTTATGTCCAGTTACTGAATGTAATGTTTGCTTTGAATGTTGTTTTGCTATTTCTTCCGGGCGGGAGGGAATAATTGCTGAGCTGAGTGATAAATATAAAATTGATCGGGATAGTATTCTTTCTGAGTGCGATAGGTGTATTTCTGATAGACCGATACCGGGGTTAGAGGAAGAAAGTGAGAGTGGCAAAGAAGCGGGACAGTTGTTTGAAGAACAAAAAAAAATGGAAACACCTATAGAATCGGAGAAGAAAAAGAGGGAAGGCAGCAAAAAAAGCGACCTTTTTGAAATGCTCAAAAAAGAATCAAATAAACGAGAAGAAAAAAAGGACAAATCTTCTGAGGAGAAAAAAGAAGAAGAGATGCGCAGGAAGGAAGAGGAAGAAAAAATAGCAGCTGAGGAGAAAAAAGAAGAAGAGATGCGCAGGAAGGAAGAGGAAGAAAAAATAGC
>CBDUZB010000115.1:0-5025 GCA_965371605.1 uncultured bacterium | reverse complement strand
ATTATGCCCTATGAGAAAAAAACGCATTTTTTCTTTATTGTTTAATTTTTTAGGGAGAGTAAAAAAAATGAGTAAAGAAAAGAAAATTTTATTTATCGGTGGCGGTTTTACTAAACAAATAAGTAATATCGTGGAAAAGGATTCTTTTGATATACCTACAATAACAGTAAAAGATTTGACTTCATATAATACAGGAATATTGCAAAAACAGGCAAAAAATTTGGAAACTTATATTTCCGAGGAGGAAGAGTTAAAAGAAAAAGAGTCGTGGGAAAAATTAGTTGGGCAGATAAAAAAAAATAAAAAGATAAACAATAAAACGAAACAGAGATTGTTAAAACATGTTAATTCTATTTATAGTGATACCTTTGGATTAAATTATGGAATAAGTCCAACCTGTACTGATGATAAACATCGAGAAGTTGTTGCTACAGTTATTGCCCTAATTGAAGAATTTATGAAGAAGTATGGCTTTCAAGTAATAATGACTACAAACCATGATTTTACTTTAGATCACTGGCTTTTAGCAGGTTGGGATAATTATAGTGATTTATTGAAGAAAAATAGCAAATTATTTGGATTTGATTTTTCTACCGATGATTATTTCTTCAAGACACCCGATTGTTTTACTGAAGATTATTTCTCGTATAAGGCATATAAAAAAGAAACAACGATAGACGGTAATTTTCATTTTCTTAAATTACATGGGGCTTTAAATTGGTGGGGAGATGACAATGGGTCTTTCTTTTCAACAGAAAAGTTACCTCAATGGAAAGGGGGGAAATCAATTAGATCTTATATTCCTGGTTTTCCTCAAAAATATTTAATGGGACCAAACAAAGAAAAATATTATAAGCAATGGCCCTATAGCAAAATTTTAGATGAAGCACGGGCCCAATTGTCTGGAGCTGAAGAAATAGTGTTTTACGGTTTTGGATTTGGGGATGCAGATAATGCCCTGGCGAAAGAACTTTTTGGCGAAGGGAAATTCAATAAAGAAATTAATATTATAGATATTAATTCTCATTGTAGTATAGAAGGAAACGGATTTAGCCAACATGAAGCGAGAGTTAAAGAATGGTTTAAGGATACGGGATTTAACGGGAAAATAAAAGTTGGTTATCCTAAGTCGGAAACACTTGAATATGAAACCGCAAAAAAAGAAATACAACTTTAAAATTATCATTGCTGAACTATAAACGAGATTGTTAATTAAAATTAGAGAGATAAAATGAATAACTTAATGAAAAAATATGGACTTTCTATGCCGAAATATGAAGAAATATCAGGGAATTTTGTCGTAGTTTTTAAAAGAAAAGAAATTATCGGTAAAATTAAACATAAAACAAAAATTGTTCCAAATCTATCTTCAGTCTGTCCCAAGTCTGTCCCAAGAGATATTGTTTTTAAAATTTTGCGAAAAACACAAAAAAGTGTTACTGTAACGGATTTAATGAATTCGATGGGACAAACCAATAAAACAAGGTTTCGCCAGGACATACTTAAACCACTTATTGAAGCAAAACTAATTGTTATGACTATACCTGACAAACCACAGAGTAGTAAGCAAAGATATGTGATAACTGAAAAGGGAAGACAATTATTAAAAGAAATGCTTTTGAAATAAGGCTAATGTAGGTTTGAAATAAAGTGTTATTTTTAATTATATATTTTACAATAGGGAGTTTATAGTGTATAAAATTTTAGAAAAGAAAATTCTTTGCCCGCAAGTAAAAGAGATAGTTTTAGATGTTCCGGCTATTGCCCAAAAGGCGCAAGCCGGGCAATTTATCGTTATTCGCATTGATGAAAAAGGAGAGAGGATTCCTCTTACCGTTGCTGATTATGACCGGGAAAAGGGAACAATGACGGTTATTTTCCAGGAAGCAGGAAAAACCACTCAGCAATTAGGGGCTTTAAATAAAGGGGATTTTATAATGGATGTTGCCGGGCCGATGGGTATTTCTTCCTCTATGGAGAAGGTGGGAACGGTTGTCTGTGTGGGAGGTGGAGTAGGTTCGGCTGCGCTTTATATATTGCTTAAAGCATTTAAAAAAGCAGGAAATAAAACAGTAGCTATAACTGGGGCAAAAAGTAAAGAATTTTTGTTCTGGGAAGAAAAAATAAAGTCTGTTAGTTCTGAAATGTTTATTACTACTGACGATGGTTCTTACGGACGAAAGGGTTTTGTGACCGAAGAACTGGAAGCTTTTATTAAAAAAGAAAAATGTGATTTGATTTTTGCCGTAGGGCCGGTAGTAATGATGAATGCGGTTTGCCGGGTTTCCGAGCCGCATAAAATTAAAACCATAGTCAGTCTTAATTCAATAATGGTTGATGCTACCGGAATGTGTGGTGCTTGCCGGGTGGAAGTAGGGGGGGAGACGAAATTTGCCTGTGTAGACGGTCCGGACTTTGATGGGCATAAGGTTAATTTTGACTTGCTTTTGCTTCGTCAAAAAATGTATTTAACGGAAGAGAAAACTATTTTAAAGGAAAGGGAAAAAAATGAAGGAAAAAGTTGTTGCTGTAACAATGAATAAACAACCTGTCCGGGAAAGAGTTGGTAATTTTAATGAAGTGGCTTTAGGGTATAGTGAAGAGCAAGCTATTACCGAAGCAAGCCGGTGTCTTCAATGTAAGAAAGCTTTTTGTGTCAAGGGGTGTCCGGTAGGAATAGATATTCCGGGATTTATTGAGAAAATTAAAGAAAAAGATTTTTCCGGAGCGATTTTAAAAATCAAAGAGAAAAATAGTTTACCGGCAATTTGCGGCCGGGTATGTCCTCAGGAAAATCAATGTGAAAAAGAATGTATATTGGAGAAAAAAAATAAAGGAATAAACATTGGGGGATTAGAGCGGTTCGTTGCTGATTGGGAAATGAAAGAAAAAAACAAACAATCTCTAAAACCAAATATAAAGAAGGTCGTTCCAAAGGCCGCTGTTTTGTCTGCGGTCGCTGTAGTTGGCAGCGGACCGGCGGGATTAACCTGCGCGGCGGATTTAGTTAAGTTAGGATATAAGGTAAAGATGTTTGAAGCTTTACATCAGGCTGGGGGAGTACTTGTTTACGGTATTCCGGAGTTTCGTTTGCCCAAAGCAATTGTGCAGACGGAGGTAGAATATATTCAGCATCTTGGTGTAGAACTTGAGAATAATCAAATTATTGGAAAAACATATACCCTGAATGATTTATTTGCTCAAGGATATAAGGCAATTTTCTTGGGTATTGGAGCGGGATTACCCAGATTTATGAATATTCCCGGTGAGAATTTAAACGGTGTTTATTCGGCTAATGAATTTCTTACCCGGGCTAATTTAATGAAAGCATATCGTTTTCCTGAGTATGCAACACCGATTAAGAGAGGGAAGAAAGTAGCGGTAATCGGGGGAGGAAATGTAGCTATGGATTCCGCTCGGGTAGCTTTACGCCTGGGAGCGGAAAATGTTTATATTGTTTATCGTCGCTCAATGGAGGAAATGCCGGCAAGAAAAGAAGAAATTGAAAATGCCCGGGAAGAAGGAATTGAGATGCAATTTTTAACCGTACCTGTCCGTATTTTAAGTAAAAAAGAGGGATGGGTAAGCAGCATGGAATGTTTAAAAGTCAAATTAGGAGAGCCGGATGAATCCGGCCGCAGAAGGCCGTTACCCATTGAGAATTCGGAGTTTGAATTAGAGGTGGATGAGGTAATTATAGCGGTGGGGACTAAAGCCAATCCCTTATTCCTTTCTACTGTTCCGGATTTAAAGCTTAATAAGTGGGGTTATATTATTGCCGATGAGATTACAGGGAAAACCTCTAAAGAAAAGGTCTGGGCGGGAGGGGATATCGTTACCGGCTCGGCTACGGTCATAGAAGCAATGGGAATAGGTAAGCGTTCTGCTCAGTCAATAAATGAATATCTAAAATCTGATGTTTAATTTGTTTGATAAAAGGAAAAACGAGGAATTATAATGACTAAAAAAGCAATTATTTCACTGGAACGAATTGAAAATAAAATTTACTTAATCCGGAAGCATAAAGTAATGTTAGACAGAGACTTAGCAGAACTTTATGGTGTTACCACAAAAGTTTTAAATCAAGCAGTAAAACGGAACTTAAAACGTTTTCCCGGGGATTTTATGTTTCAGTTATCTAAAGAAGAATTTGAAATTTGGAAGTCACAAATTGTGACTTCCAAATCCGATAAAATGGGATTAAGAAAGAAATCCTATGTTTTTACTGAAAATGGAGTAGCAATGCTCTCAAGTGTTTTAAATAGCGAGAGAGCAATAGAAGTCAATATCCAGATTATACGGGTTTTTATTAAACTCAGGCAAATGCTTACAACTCACGCAGATTTAAAGCGAAAAATAGAAGCAATGGAGAAGAAATACGACAAGCAATTTGCAATAGTATTTCAGGTAATTCAGGAATTAATGACACCACCGGAAAAACCACGCAAAAAAATTGGATTTAGGAAATAAAGAGAAATTAAATGATAAAAAAACAAAATAATTATGCATTTATAGATAGCCAAAATTTAAACCTTTCAATTAATGATCAAAGCTGGAAACTTGATTTTAAAAGATTTAGAATATATTTAAAAGAGCATCTTTGTGTCAATAAAACTTTTTTATTTATAGGATATGTTGCTACTAATCAAAATTGATACACTTCCTTACAAGAATATGGATTTATTCTTATTTTTAAACCAACATTAATCTTAACGAATAAAAAAGTTAAGGGAAATGTGGATGCAGAATTAGTCTTACACACAACGATTGAATATAAAAATTACGACAAAGCTGTTGTTGTTACCGGAGACGGGGATTTCCATTGTTTACTTGAATATCTTAAAAAACACGATAAATTAAAAAGATTAATAATTCCTAACCGGTATAAATATTCTTCCCTTTTAAGAAAATTTGGATTGGATATGATTTTTATGAATGATTTGAGGACTAAATTAGAGTATAAAGAACATAAAAAAAGAGAGGCATTACCTAAGGACGGAACCTTTCGGATAACCTCTCATCGTG
>CBDUZB010000114.1:0-5030 GCA_965371605.1 uncultured bacterium | reverse complement strand
GAAAATAAATCCTCTCCTTGTTGAACAGACTTCCCGTTTTTCACCAATATTTTTATTATCTTACATTTTTTTTCTGCTTGAATTTCATTCATCACCTTCATCGCTTCAACAATACATATTGGTTCCCCCTTTTCCACGACACCATTTACTTCTACAAAAGGCGGTGAATCCGGTGAGGGGGATTCATAAAAAACACCCGATATCGACGCCTTTATCGTTTCCATTTCTTTTATGTTTTTTTGTTCCAAAGAAGGAGCAGCTAAATCAAGCCCCGTCAAAGCCTTATTCTCTTTCACCACAACTCTCTCTTCTTTATTACTTTTTTCGCTTTTTCTTTTTATCTTTATTTTATATTTTTTTTCATCCAATTCTATTTCTAATAAATTACTTTGCACCATTAAATCATAAATTTTTTTTATTTCCTTAACAGTTTTATCTTCCTTAACTTTTCCATTGTTGTTTTTTATCATCACAAACCCTCAATACAAAAAATTAATTTATTTTTTACTGTTTATCTAAAACTGCTTTTCGTGACAAATTTATTCTTCCCTGCTTATCTACTTCCATTACTTTAACGGTAATTATTTCTCCTTCTTTAAGAATGTCCTCAACTTTATTTACTCTTTTTGTGTCCAATTGAGAAATATGTACCAACCCATCCTGTCCCGGTAATACTTCCACAAAAGCTCCAAAAGGAACTATTCGCACAACTTTACCTTTATAAACCTTTCCCACTTCAACCTCGGCAGTTAAATCTTCAATTATTTTCCGTGCTTTCTCTACGGCGGAAATTTCCGTTGCGGAAATAAAAATTTTCCCATCGTCATCAATATTAATTTCTACATTTGTCTCTTCTGTTATTTTCCTAATCGTTTTTCCTCCCGCACCAATAACCGTCCTGATTTTTTCCGGATTTATTTGCAAGATTGAAATTTTCGGGGCGTAAGGAGAAACTTCCTTTCTGGAATCACTTATTACTTTTTCCATTTCTCCCAGGATAAATAATCTTCCGTTTTTTGCTTCCTGTATAACTTCTTTTAAAATTTGTAAGCTAACACCTTTTATTTTAATATCCATTTGTAAGGCAGTAACACCTTTTCGCGAACCTGCTAATTTAAAATCCATATCACCTAAATGGTCTTCTAATCCCTGAATATCGGTAAGAACTCTGAACTTTTCCCCTTCTTTAATTAACCCCATTGCCACACCTGCTACCGGTCCGGAAATTGGAACCCCCGCATCCATTAAAGAAAGACTTCCCCCACAAACAGAGGCCATAGAAGAAGAACCGTTAGATTCCAAAATATCAGATACAAGACGTATGGTATAAGGAAATTTTTCATCTGAAGGTAACACAGGCGTTAAAGATCTTTCGGCTAATATTCCATGCCCTATTTCTCTTCTCCCCGGCCCCCTATCAGGTTTTACCTCTCCGGTGCTAAAGGAAAGAAAGTTATAATGAAGCATAAATCCTTTTTTATATTCTTTTTCCAACCCATCAACAATTTGCTTATCCGAAGTGGTTCCTAAAGTAGTAACCGCTAAGGCTTGTGTTTGCCCCCGCGTAAATAAACCTGAACCATGGGCACAAGGTAACAATCCAACCTTACAGGTAATGGGCCTTATCTCTTCCGGTTTCCTTCCGTCTAGACGTATTCCCTCTTCTATAATCAAATTTCTTACCCGGGCAGATAACAATTCTTTTACTATCCCTGAAACATTCTTAGAGTTATCACCAACAATATCCTTAAACTGAATGAAGGTTTTATCTTTTATTTCTTCTAATATTTTTTCCCTTTCTTTCTCATCCTTGATTAAAACAGCATTATTTATATCATCTTTACAGAATTCTTTTATTTTGTTTTCGTCTTCCTCACTTAAAAAATTGCTTTCCGTAAATTCTATTTTTTTCTCCCCATGCTCCTTCACAAACTCTTCTTCTTTCTCCACTATCACTTTTATTTGAGAAGAAGCCATTTCTAAAGCTTTAAATAAATCTTCTTCCGGCACTTCATTGGTAATACCTTCCACCATAACGATGCTTTCTTTGGTCCCGGTAACTACAATATCTAAATCACTCTTTTCCATTTCAGATAATAAAGGGTTAACCTTAAGATTTCCGTCAATTCTTCCTATTCTTACTGCACCAATGAGATTATCAAAAGGAATATCTGAAAGGCCAAGAGCAATAGAAGATCCTATAATGGCCGGAATATCGGAATTATTTTCCTGATCAGAGGAAAGAACCATCGCTATTATTTGTATTTTTCTATCTACCTGCTTAGGAAACAAAGGTCTGACGGAACGATCAATCAATCGTGAAGTTAGTATCTCTTTTTCTCTCGGTCTTCCTTCTCTTTTAAAAAATCCACCAGGAATCTTTCCGGCAGCGTAAGTTCTTTCCTTATAATCTACGAACAAAGGAAGAAAATTCATTGATTCCTCTATTTCAAAAGATGCCGTTACCGTTACCAGCACTACCGTTCCACCATATTGTACTAAAACTGAACCATTAGATTGTTTGGCCAATTCACCTGTTTGTATTATCAAATCTTCTTCCCCAAGTTTAAATCTCATTTTATTAACGCTCCCTTTTTTGTTTGATTAACATTTTTTATTTACGTAAACCTAATTTATTGATAGTTTGTCTGTACTCTTTGATATCATACTCTTTCAAATAATTTAACAACTTCCTTCTTCTCCCTACTAATTTTAAAAGCCCTGTACGAGAATGATGATCTTTTTTGTGCGTTTTAAAATGCTCATTTAAATATTCAATTCGAGAAGTTAAAAGTGCAACCTGGACCTGAGAAGATCCGGTATCTTTCTCATGAACTTTGAATTTCTCAACAACTCCTTTTTTTAATTCTTTGTCCAACCTCATTATATGCAACCTCCTTGTTCTATTCAATTTCAATATAGACTAATTATAAGGCATCATTTTACCATATTTTTCTTTTTTTGTAAACATTTTAAAAATTTAAGTCCCTCTGAATCAACTACCCCAGAGAAAACTACTGATAATCAAAGGTTTATCCCACATAACTTTTGCGTAGCAAGCCGAGGAAAACTAAACCCGAGGCCCTTCGCTCCCTTCTGTCTCTCAGGATCAATTCGACTACAGAGTTTTTCCAGAAAAAAACTCCAAGTCCTTTTTTTACTCTTTTCTTTGTGCACCCTTTATATCCTTAATCATCTGCCCGATTAATTCTTCTTTATTGTTAAATTTCTTTTCATCCCGTATTTTTTTGATTAATTCTATTTCTACTTTTTTTCTATAAATATTTTTATTAAACCCAAAAATGTGGACCTCAACTGTTTTCTTACCCGCTTTTGAATACAAAGTAGGGCGAAAACCTATATTAACAATACCTCCGTACCGCTTTGTTTTATAAAATACACCGGCTAAATAAACCCCATGTGGTAAAATTACATTTTTTGAACAACTCAGGTTTGCTGTAGGAATATTCCACTTCATACCAATACCCTTTCCTTTAACTACTATCCCCGAAAATTTATACCTGTAACCCAACAGGCAATTAGCAATTTTTATCTTTCCCTCTTGTAATAATTGCCTAATTTTCGTACTACTCACTAACACATTTCCAACCTTAAAGGGAGAAATTATGTTTACTTTTATATTATATTTCTTTCCTTCTTTTTTTAAATCATTAATATTTCCTGTTCGCTTATATCCAAAACCAAAATTGTATCCAACAAAAATTTCTTTGCACCCTATTTTTTTCCACAATATATCTCTTACAAAAACCCCGGGAGTCATACTAACAACTTTTCTATCAAAATTTATTACCAGCATTACATCTACGCCCATCTCCCTTAACAATTTTTCTTTTTGTTTAAGGGTAGACAATAAACATATTTTTTTTTCAGAAAAAATTATATTTCTGGGATGTAAATCAAAGGTAACAACCATACTGGAGGAATGTAACCGGCAAGCACGCCTTACGGCAGAATTAACTACTTTCTGATGACCGCGGTGAACACCATCAAACACACCCATAGTTACTACAAAATTCTTCTTTTTTAATCCATTTAAACCATTAATAACCTTCATTTTTTACAACTATTTCCCTTAAAAAACAATTTTATTCTTTTAATTTTTACTCACATATTTTTGAGCTACATCCAATACTTGTTTTTTTACTTCCTTAAGTGTTCCGCATATTTTACACCCTGCCGCTTTAATATGTCCACCTCCACCAAAAAAAACAGCAATTTTTCTAACATCAGCTTTTCCATTGGAACGGAAACTTACTTTGATAAAATCTTTTTGCTCCTGAAAAAAAATAGCTATCTCTACACCGAAAATCATTGAAGCATAATTAATAAGTCCTTCCGTCTCCTGTCCGCTTACACCTGTTTTTTCATATATCTTTTTATTAACTTCCAAATAAGCAATCTTATTTACTGAACTAAGCTTTAAAGTCGAAAGAACCATGCCTAATAATCTTTGTTCCTGAAAACCTTTATTTTGATAAATTTTTTTCGATATTTCTTTAGGCAAAACTCCTAATTTTAAAAGTTCACTGGCAATGGAAAAAACACTAGAAGAAGTATTACTTTCCTGAAACTTACAGGTTTCCGTTAAAAGTCCCACATAAATGCATACTGCTTCCTGTAAAGTTAACCTATTCTTTGCTTTTTTTAATAAATAATATATTTGCTCAACGGTTGAACTGAATTTATGACTAACAAGATTGATATCTCCAAACAAAGGAGTTTTGATATGATGATCAATATTAACCACTATTTTTGTTTGTTTTTTAAAATCTATAATATCCCCCGCCCTTTCTTGAGAACCACAATCCAAAACAAATGCTACATCAAATACCCCTTTTATCTTTTTTCCTGTTTTTATCTTTTCACTCCCCGGCAAAAACTGATACATGGAAGGAGTTGGATCTACCATTGCAACACAAACTTTCTTTCCTTTGCTTTTTAAATATGCTGCCAAAGCAAGGCTCGAACCAAAACTATCCCCATCAGGATGAATGTGACTGGTAATACAA
>CBDUZB010000113.1:0-5050 GCA_965371605.1 uncultured bacterium | reverse complement strand
CTTATCTTCAGAATCATACTCACCGCATCGTCAAAGGGAACATCATCCAAATGTATTGTTACCGTACCGGAAACATCATCTCCATAAACTATGTTCACCCCGCTCTTCACCGCTAAAATTCTTAAAACATCCCGAATTTCCGCTTCATTAAAATCAAGCGAAACTATTTGTCTGCTAATGGAAGGGAACAATCCTTCTTCCTTTTTAGCTGTTTTTGCCGTTTTTCGTTCCTTTATTTTCTTTTTTTTCGGAGACATTCTTGCTATCTTTTTTTTAGCTGTTTTTTTAGCCTCACGAGTAAGGGTTAGAACAAGCTGATTGGTGACGTCATCCAGTTCGCTTTCATAGGAAACTTTATCTTTTAAATCTAAGACTACTCTACTGATTTTTATCGGTTCATTTTGAAACTGTGCAGAACGAACCCTCTTAATTAAAGAATCCCCGGTATCCTCAATTTCTTTTTGCGCCCAATTGTGAAGGGTATTGGTCAATTCAATTACCAATCTTAAAGGCTTCGTAATTTTGAAGCAATGGTATTTTATCCGGCCGTCAAGAGAAATAATTAATTTCGTCTTATCTTCACTAACTGTTTCGATTCCAACACCTGTTAACTGCCGGTAAGAAACTTCGTTCTCTTCATCTGTTCCCTGCACATTACTTTTAATAAGTATCCCACAAACCATACTTATAACACAAAACCATACCATTTTTTTCATCTATCTTCCTCCCAGTAATATTCATTCAATCTATCGTTTCCCGTATACCTTAGCAGCTGTAACAAATCACCGGATAAAACAACAGTTGCTTATTCTACGCTATCTTCAATCTTCAATTCTCTTACCCCTTTGTCACTGGTCATTAGAACTACGCTTTTTTCTTTAACAATACCAACCACTCCTTTTACCCTTCTTCCCCGCTGATTAATCAGCTTTTTATCTTTTACAATATAACTTGCCCCACTAACATCATCAATTAAAGCTAACCGTTCTTTTCGGGAATCTTTCATAATACCTCTAAGAGTTAAGGTAGACAAATTAGCCGCGGTCATCTCGGCTGTTCCTTCCATAGCCTTTCCTTTGACCGTTAACGACAACAAGGGATTACGATATTTTCCCCCTTTGTATTTATATCTCTTCTCGGCTTTTTTCCCCTTATCCGCCACTACCACGGGTACTGCTTTCTTTTGCAACATAGTCGCAGGCAAAGCAGTGGAAAGATTTTTTTCTTTTTTACCGCAACCCAAAACACAAAAAAACAAAA
This sequence comes from uncultured bacterium, assembly GCA_965371605.1. GTDB lineage: Bacteria > CBDUZB01 > JAGLHV01 > JAGLHV01 > JAGLHV01 > JAGLHV01. The sequence continues at coordinate 3,790 of CBDUZB010000113.1, read as the reverse complement.
AAACCAACGCGAAACATAAACCATCTCTTATTACCATAAAATAATTCCCTGCGCTTATTTTTTTCACTACACTTTTGCTCCTGGTTTGTTTTAATTTGGCTTAAAAATATAAGTTGTCAACTGAAAATTCGCGCTTATATTAGTAGGATCTCCATCCGTCGGATTTTTGGCCATTATATTCAAGTTGCTTACCTTTACAATCCTCTCCAATTGTCCTAATTCAGCGAGGAATAAACCCAGAGAATGGTAATAAGTACTGACATTCAGACTAATAGGTATTTTTATAAAATATGTTTGACTAACTTCTGCCTGAGGAGAAAAGGAAAGAAAATTTATTTTAAACTTCTGGCCTGAACTGGTTACCTTCCTTAACAACGCAGAAATTTCTTTCCTTTTCGGTAATTTCTGTTCTGCCAATGAAAGTTCTTTTTTCAAAAATTCAAAATCTATTTTTAGCTGATCCAATTTGCTTGCTCTCTCTTTGACCAGTTCCAATTTACTTTCTTTTTGAGAAACTTCCTGCTCTAAACTTTTTAGTTGCATCCCCTGTGGTTTCAAAAAACGTGAATAAAAAACATACAAACCCGCCAGCAGCAAAACTCCCATCAAAATTTTTTGTTGCTTAGTAATTGGTTCCAAATGTCCACTCCTTAATATTTATAAACGCCCGAGAGAGTAAAAGCAAAAGACTTGGCATTTTTTTCTACAACGGAGGATTGAATTCCCCTTAAATTTATTTCATCTACGTGTTTGGCAAAATTTTCATCTTTTTCAAACATATCCATTGTGTCTGCAACTCCAAAGTTGGTAAAAGAAACCCCGCTTACATTCACAGTCATTGATAGTTCATCACTCACAGTCGTCATATTATTTATCCATACATTCCCAGGCAATTTACTGCTTAAAGCTTCCATAAATTTTGGATAAACCAATCTGTTCCTTGTTAAGGAAGTGATCACCCCTAACTTTTTGTTCAACATTTCCCTCTGTCTTTCCAAATTTTCCACTTGAGTTACTGTACTTTGAAGTTCATTCAACTCCTGTTGGATTTGATCTTTCGTCACTGTGAGTTTCCTAACTTTCATCAAACGAAACCCATAAAAACTTCCCACCAATAACAAAACTAAACCCACCCCTATAAACAAATAAATATCATCCTGCGATGTTGCCTCTTTCTTTAAATTAATTTCGTCATGAGGAAGAAGGTTTATTTTTATCATTTTATGTCTTTCTCCCTCCTTAAAGCTAACCCGAAAGCTACTACTAATGACGGTGATTCTTCAACAAGCTCTTCCCCTGAAAACAAATCAGTACTCACTTTCTCTCCACGAAACGGATTATGTATTTCTACGGGAATATGCAATTCCTGGCTCATAAACTTGTCCAAATTATTCAGCTTTGCACTACCCCCGCTCAGAACTATTCGGCTAACAATTTTTTCTTCGGATTGAGTTTGGTAATAATCAATGGAACGTTGTATTTCTTCAATAAGTGACTTGACCGCATTCGCGATTATTCCGGAAATTTGCGCCTTGTCCTCACTATCTTCATCTTCTTCGGCAGGTTTTTCCATGTTTTTTTCATCAAACATCACCAACCCGTTTTCCCACTTCATTTTTTCCCCCGTCGAATAATCTACTTGCAAATTTTTTTGTAACGCTTTAGTAAAATTATCCCCTCCAACAAGAACATCCCTTACTACCCGGCAAACTCCATTCTCAACTATTACTATATTAGTAACCATCGCCCCAATATCAACCAACATAACATTTTCCCCGGCTCCCTGAGTAACGGAACCCAATTCAAAAGCATTTTCCAAAGCAAAAGCATCTACATCCACAACAACCGGCCTAAGTCCTGCCTCTTGGAGAATATCAATGCGATCCTGAATTATTTCTTTTTTTGCGGCAATTAATATCGTTTCCATTTTCTTTTGACCCTCATCCGTTACTTCACCCAAAATCTGAAAACCAATATTTACATCCTGCACTCCGAAAGGAATATACGGTTCCGCTTCAAACTGAATAGTCTTTTCTAATTCGGAATGAGAAAGGCTGGGAAATTTTACATAACGGACAATAACGGAATTGCCCGAAACAGAAGTTACCGCATTTTTGGTAGAAATTTTATTTTGTATAAGGAGTTTCTTTAAGGAAGTTACTGCTAATTGTTTTCTATCAAACGGAGAGAGTTCCATGTTATACTCAAGAGAAACAGGAGCACTACCATATTTTACCAACTGATACTTTTCATCTCCCACTTTTTTCAACTGCACAATCTTTATATTGTGGCTGCCAATGTCTACCCCTACTGCATCCATCCCTCTAGAAAATAATCCCATTTTTTTCCTTTCAATCGAATTTGAATTATATTACTTTTTTTGAACAACAAAATTATTTTCGCTTTTTAGAATTGCATTTTAAAAATACCATATATTCAATTTATTGTCAAGAAAAAAAATAGCACTTGCACATAAAAAAGGGCCGAAAGGAATGGGTTGCCATTTTTTATTTCTACCTGTAATTCTCAATATCCCCCCTATAACCGTTCCTCCCAAACACGCCAAAAACAACACATCAAAAATTCTTTCTATTCCCAAAAAAGCTCCTAAACCTGCAATCAGTTTCACATCTCCTCCACCCATAACTTCCCGCTTAAAAATTATTTCCCCCATCACTGCTATTAAATACAAAACACCTCCACCTAAAAGAAATCCTAAAAAAGAAGAAGTTAATCTTGCCCACAAAATATTGTGTTTCCCATTTAAAAAAACATCTAAAAAACCCTCCAGAAACGGATTGAAAAAACTAAAAATCAAACCTAAACCAATTAATAAAAAAGATAATTCATCCGGTATTATTTGATGGTAATAATCAATCACGGAAATAACAGTTAAAATCCATAAAAAAATTAACCCTATAAAAAAACTTATACTCAGTCCATAAATTAAAAAAAACCATCCTCCTCCGACAGCCATAATTAATTCCACTAACGGATAAGCATAAGAAATTTTTCCTTTACAAATCCGGCATTCCCCTTTTAGAAGAAAAAAACTTACCAGAGGAATATTATCATAAAATTTTATAGGGGCTTTACATAAAGGGCAAAAAGAAAAAGGCATAACAATAGATTTTTCCAACGGTATCCGATAAATACAAACATTAGCAAAACTTCCCAGCATTGCACTGAAAATTATAATAAAAAACAAAATAAATAACATCAATATAAAAATCCTCTTTTACTAAATTATTGAAGTTTATAAATTAAAATTTCCCGCCTTAGAAACTGACGAGACTTCCGCTTCGCTCCAGCAAAACTAATTAGAAAAAATGAAGGTAAAATGTGTTTCGAACGATATAGCAAATTTTAGCAGAAACAAGCGCAAAAAAAATGGAACTGTCTGAGCAAAGCGAGTTTTTCATTTTTAGCTTGTTTTTGCGTGCCCATAGGGTAAAATTATGCGTCTAGAGAGAAACATATTTTGCCTTCATTTTCCTCGTTCTAACCCCCAATTACCAAATTCAAATTCCCAACACATCAACTATGTTTGCTCAATGAATTGAGCAACTACAAACTTATAACTGTCGTTTCTGTCTATGGATTGTGGACTCTTCTTTCCAACTTCCCGCCTTACATACCGGCGGACAAGCAAAATCCCATTTTTTTTAAAACTCATTTTTTTATCTTTTATTTTTTAACCAATAAAACCAATCTAAACTAACTAACCAACTCAACTGTCTTTTCCTTCTTTGAATTTATTCTTTGTTTTTATCCGTAATCTATGGACTAT
>CBDUZB010000112.1:0-5084 GCA_965371605.1 uncultured bacterium | reverse complement strand
TTCAAAAACTATTTTTCTTTTCCGGATATTTTTTAATCTAATGTAATAGAGATGACAAGATGATTTTACACAATTTCTTTCGATAGGCAATTCAATTTCTTTAATTTCTGAAAGTTCTTCATTATAAATTTTGGCTATTTCTCTTCTTCTTTCGATAAATTTATCCAATTTTTTTAACTGACTTACGCCCAAAGCCGATTGAATATCGGTTATACGATAGTTATAACCTAAATACTGCATTTCATAATGCCAGCTTCCTATTAATTTTGAGTTCTTAACTTTGAACTTTGAACTCTCTTTTGTAACTCCATGGTTACGAAACATTAAAAGTTTCTCATATAAATCTTTCCTGTTAGTTAAAACCGCTCCTCCTTCACCGGTAGTAATTGATTTTACGGGATGAAAACTAAATGTAGTCATGTCCGAATGGCTGCACTTCCCTACTTTTATCCATTTATTATTTGACTTGTACTGGGCACCTAATGCATGACAGGCATCCTCAATTACCATTAAATTATACTTATTAGCAATCTTATAGATTTCTCCCATATCAGCAGGATGTCCTGCAAAATGAACAGGAATAATCGCTTTTGTTCTTTTAGTAATTTTTTTTACTATTTCTGCGGGATCAATATTAATTGTGTCCTTCCGAACATCAGCAAAAACCGGTTTTCCATTACAATACAAAATACAATTTGCCGAAGCAACAAAGGTTATTGGTGAAGTGACAACTTCATCTCCTTTACTAATTCCAGCCGCTAAACAAGCTATATGTAAAGCAGCAGTGCCGCTGGAAACGGCAACTGCATATTTAGCGCCACAATATTTACTTAATTTGTTTTCAAATTCTTTAATCTTCGGACCCTGTGTAATCCAATCTGACTCCAAAACTTTTACTACAGCCCTGATATCATCTTTGTCCATCCATTGTTTTGAATAAGGGATGAAACTTTTCTTTTTCATAAATTCTGTACCATTTCTTCTAATTCTTCACGACTAAGCCATGAATTATTTTTATCACTTGAATAACGAAAACCTTCCGGCAATTTTTTTCCTCCACGGGGTAGTTTCAATTCCCAAAATTTCCATTCCGGTTTAACTATAAAAAAATCTTCATATTCCCGTGAATGCCTCGCTTCATCTTCCGTTAAAAGACACTCATGTATTTTTTCGCCCGGCCTTATCCCTATAATTTTTATCCTACATTTTGGTGCAATTACTTTAGTTAAGTCTATAATCTTCATGCTGGGTATCTTAGGAATAAAAATTTCTCCTTTCTGCATCATTCCAATCGCTTTAATAACAAATTCTACACCTTGTTCTAAAGTAATCCAAAATCGAGTCATTTTTTTATCTGTTATAGTAACCACACCCTTTAATCTCTGTCTTTTGAATAAAGGCACGATACTACCCCGGCTACCTAAAACATTACCATAACGTACGCAGCTTACCTGGGTTCTTTGATTTTTTCCCACATAAGAATTAGCAGCAACAAATATCTTTTCCATACACATTTTTGCCGCCCCATATAAATTAATGGGATTTACTGCTTTATCCGTACTTAGTGCTATTACTTTACTAACATTACAATCTATTGCAGCCTTTATAACGTTTTGTGCACCAACAACATTCGTCTGAACTGCTTCAAAAGGATTATACTCACAAACAGGCACCTGTTTTAACGCAGCCGTATGTACTACGATGTCTACATTATCCATAGCCCTGGACAACCTGTCTTTATCCCTTATATCACCAATTAAGAACCTCAAACGTTTATCAAACTTAAATTTCTGTTCCATTTCATACTGCTTAAGTTCGTCACGGCTAAAAATTCTTATAAGCTTTGGATTGTATTTTTTAAGCATTATCTCGGTAAATTTCTGGCCAAAAGAACCCGTTCCTCCGGTAAGCAAAATAATCTTATCTTTCCAATTCATTCCCATAATTCTCCTTCCTTCTATCGATAATCTATACCTTCATTCTACCAAACCTGATAAAACTTTTACTAAATTTTCTGTTTTTTCCGATATTTCTTTTATCCTTTTTAATCTATCCTGATATACTTCCGCAATATTTTTTTCCTCCTTATTTGTAAAAAGACTTGAAGATTTATTGAGCATTCCTTGTGTTTTCACAATTTTCTCTGTGGTTTTTTGCATCCGTTGAAGTAACCCATTTTTAAAACAATTAATAACAATTTTTAAAACATCAAGATTTGCCTGGTAAAAATTTTTTCTTTCTCCTTTAATCCATACCTTTTTTACCGCGTTCCATCTCTCCAATTCCCTAATATTTACACTGGCATTACCCTTGCTAATCATCAACTTATCAACCATATCATCTAAAGATAAGGGCCCGGGGCTTAAAAATAACAATGCATATAACTGGCCAACTATGCGATTTATACTCAAACTCTCGCTTAATTGCCCAATTGTCGCAATAAATTCTTCTTCAATTGCCTTAAGTTTAGAATTCATAAATAAAGTCCTTTATTCCTTTGAAAAATTAAAAAATAGACAATTTTTGACAATATCTTTCGTTTGTATCGTTTAGAATGTTCTAAACATATTATACACCTAAAACCCAGCACTGTCAATAGAAAAAGATACAAATAGTCATCAAAACCCTACCTTTTCTTTTTCAAAAGCTTCATTTTCTCTTTAATTATTTCGCTAACAAATTTCACCTGCTGTTTTTTTAATTCCGGGCACATGGGAAGTGACAGTACTTCTTTTGCTGCTTGTTCACTTTGCGGAAAATCACCTTTTTTATAACCTAAAAATTTAAATGCTTTTTGCAGATGTAAAGGCAAGGGATAATGTATTGCAGTAGCAATTCCTTCTTCTGCTAATAATTGCTTAATTTTGTCCCTATTTTTTAAACGAATGGTATATTGATTATAAACATGTTTCATCTCTTTATTTCCCTCAGGTAAAATAACACCTGTCTCTTTTAGTAAATTATTATACATTTTTGCTATTTCAATCCGTTGAGCAAGCCATTTATCTAAATATTTTAATTTAACCCTTAAAACAGCTGCCTGTAACGCATCCAGCCGGCTATTACAACCAATGATAGAATGACTATATTTTTTTTCTGAACCATGTTGACGCAACATCTTAATCTTATTAGCAGTTTTTTCATCATCGGTAAGAATCATTCCCCCATCACCGTATCCCCCCAAATTTTTTGAGGGGAAAAAACTTAAACAACCAATATTCCCTATTGCCCCTGCTTTTTTTCTTTTTATATTCTGCCCCTTTATCGTATATTTTTCACCCATCATATATTGGGCGCCGATTGCCTGAGCGGCATCTTCGATTATTTTCAGTTTATATTTTTTAGCTATTTTAAGAATTGAGTCCATTTCGGCAGGTTGGCCGTAAAGATGTACGGGAATTATAGCTTTTGTCCTTGCAGTTATTTTTTCTTCTATTTTCTTTACATCAATATTGTATGTTTTTAAATCTATGTCCACAAAAACAGGCTTTGCCCCTCGCAAAATTATTGCCTCTACAGTCGCCGCAAAAGTAAAAGGTACGGTTATTACTTCCTCTCCGGGGCCAATATTATACGCCATCAAGGAAAGAATCAAAGCATCCGTACCGGAAGCGACCCCAACAGCAAATTTAACACCACAATACCGGGCAATTTCTTTTTCCAATGATTCCACTTCAGGCCCAAGAATGAAACAAGTACTATCCAAAACCCTCCTCATAGCAATGTCCACTTCTTTTTTAATAGATTTATATTGAGCTTTTAAATTTATCAACGGAATTTCTGTTTTAATCATTTCGTTCCTCTCATTATCTTTTTAACTACTCATTTTTTGATAATAACAAAAAAAAGGTCAAAACACAAGAATAAACAGCAGATCCTCCTCTTTAAGGTTTGAATTTAATTTGCATAGGATATGCCTTCTCGTATAGGGACGCTCGCCTCTCGGCGAAGCCCGAGGGAAGTCACTGATTTCCTGCCTTTTGTCAATATCTCCTTTTTTGAAAGTCAGAAGAATATCTTACATTATCCCTAATAAAGCTTAAAACAAAATTTAGTTCCCCAACCGAACAGAACAAACAATATAAATAAAGTAAAATAAAGCCCTATTTTAAAAGTTGCCGGTTTATAAATAAAGTTTATTTTATGTATTCCTTTGTTTAAATATACTGCCCGTAAAGCATAATTTGCCCGATAAATTTCATCTCTTTTTCCGTTTATATAAACCTGCCATCCGGGATAATAAGTATCAGTTAAAATCAACCAGCTGTTTCGGTTTAAATCAGCCTGAATTTTTACTTTATTGGATTGATAATCCGTAATCCTAACATTATCCACCCTATTTAAACATTCCGGATTGTATTTTCTTTCAGATTTATTATCGGGTATTTCCCCCTTTTGCGTAATGGCATTTTTTTCCAGCACTACTTCCCGGTGAGGTTTAAATTCCGGGCTCATTAGATAATCTAATATTTCTTCCCGATGTAAAATCTTTGCTTCCGGTACAAGAAAAACCCGGGGTAAACAATCTTCATTTTCGTAAATTTTAACCTTACCATCACTGATTAACTTTAATTTTTGAGAATTTAAATCCTGATAAGAAAAAATATATCGCCCTCCCAAAACATCCATCATTTTAGTATCAGCAACAATGGGGCTTTTTTCCCTCATTTTGTACAAAAGACTTTTGTAATAGGCAATAGGAATAAAATCATAACCATAAACATAAAAGATATGATATGGTAATCCTATATTTGCCTGCAGGGCATCCCGTAGGCTTTTATATGCTTTTTGATAAACGTCCCCTGCCATAATTCGATTTGTTTGTGCTTGGGGAGTAAAAAAAATACGCGAAAACCCGTTTCTTTCTCTTATAAATTTTAAATTAGCAGGCTTTTCCTTAAAAAACCAATCTCCAATAGTGGGATTTATGTTTATCCCAAACATAAATAAATCCACTACGATAAAAGTAACAACCAACACTTTGAGCAAAGGAAGAGAAATTTTTCCCTTTAAAAAGAACAGAATTAAACTGCTCATTAGAAAAAGAAAAAAGACAAAAACATTTTCCAATAACCATTTTTGTT
>CBDUZB010000111.1:0-5250 GCA_965371605.1 uncultured bacterium | reverse complement strand
AAAAACAGTGCATTGGTTTTATTGGTTTCAATTGGTTAAAAAAATAAAAGATAAAAGCAAAAAAATAAATCCTAAATCCTAAATCCGCCTTAAAGACCGGCGAGACTTCCGCTCCGCTCCAGCAGTCGATAGTCGATAGATAGAAACTACAGTTATTAGTTAATAGTTATGAGTTATAAGTTATAAGTTAAAGAAATAAAAAACAAAGACAAAAAACAGTGCATTGGTTTTATTGGTTTCAATTGGTTAAAAAAATAAAAGATAAACATTAGTCCATAGATAACAGATTACAAACAAAGACTAACCACCCTCACCTTAATCCTCTCCCTTCAAGGGAGAGGAAATCCAAAATACTAAATACTAAATTCTAATATCTAAAATTTAAGCTTCAAAATTTAATTTTTATTTTTTTCTCCAAAGACCTGAGCGGAAAAAATATAAATTTCCACATCCTTGTCCTTCCAGGCATCAGCAGGTAATCCGGCTTTGTGCGAACAAAGAACCGATAAAAATTCTTCTCTGCTCCAACCGGTTTCATCAGCTACTTGCGGCAAAAAAACACCCTGTCTAAAGCCTTTTTTTATTATAACCCCGTGCTTCCCCATAATGATTTTTTCTACATCATCAACTCTCTCCAAAGGTGTCAACACGGAAATCTCAATATCTATCTGGTTTAATTCTTCTTTTGTTACCGGAGAAAACCGGCTGTCATTGAGTGCTGATTCTATAACCATATCACGAACAGTCTCCCACAAAGCTTTTTGGCCAACCATATTCCCGATACATCCCCGAAGTTTATCATTTTTATGCAAAGTAACAAATGTCCCTCTTTTTTCCTTTAAAATTTCATCCTCTATCCGAAAATCGGGTTTGTTTTTTGTAGCAAGATAAGTTTCTAAAGTCCGACGGGCAATTTTGAGTAATTTCTCTTTTTCTATTTCATTTAATAACATTTTTTTTTCTCTTTGACTACTTTTTAACTCTTTTTTTTTTATTGATTCGGTTTTTTTATTATTAAAACTATAAGGCCCTGTAACAATTAAAGAGCCATATCCCACTACCTTTCTTTTATTTCCGGTTACATCCCCGGAATTAGCATATTTTAACAGTTTTATTTTATTTGCCCCTAATGTTTTGCAACTCTCCATCAGGGTAATTACTCCGGACATTCCACACAATTCACAATCACCTTTGCCAACATTATTTATTAAACCGTCTATATTATACTCTTCCAGCAACCTGAGTGTCAAGCCATCCATTAAACAGGCTTTTCCATATACATAATAATGAGACATATCCGTAGAAGCTATCAATAAAACTTTTTTTTCCTCAGGAATTGAATCTACAATCGCTTTTGCTAACATCCGGCAATCATCCGGATTATAAGTTCCGGTAATGATAGGAACAATTTTAAAATCATCAAGAACCGTTTGCAAAAAAGGAATCTGCACTTCTATGGAATGTTCTTTTTCATAAGCTTCGTTAAAATAACGAATTTTTTCGTTTTGAGCGGCAATACTGCGAGCAAGAGAAATGTCTATTTTTACTACCCCCAGAGGTGTTTCCAAATATTTTTTATCCAGCAAGGCTGCTCCTTCAAAATTAACATAATGACTGGGACCAATAATAATAACCGTATCAAAATTCTGTCCTTCCAAAAGTTTATATCCATGAGCTGCTACCTGTCCGGAATAAACATATCCGGCATGAGGGCTAATCAAACCCATAATTTCTCCCTCTATTTTTTCAGGAGAAACATTTTTAATAAATTTTTCCACCACCATCTGTAATTTTTCTTTTGCCTGAGGATAAAACTTCCCTGCTACTACCGGATGGTGAATAAAACCAAACATCTCCTTATTTTCTCTGGCACAGGCAAATATAGAAAAAAAGAATAGTCCGCTTATAAAAGCAAGAATAATTCTCTTATTGTTCATTTCGCTTATTCTCCTTTGGAGAAGATTTTTTCAAAGGCACAAAATCTGTTTTATCATCTTTATTATCGTCTTTTTTAACCTCTTCATTATTCTTTTTATTTTTTTCGACAGAATCCCCTTTGTTGTTATTATCTTTCTGCTTATCTAACTCCTCTGCCTGCTCCACTAATTCTTCAGGAACATCTGTTGCCTGTATATATTGAAAAGCAATATTTTTTTGTTTTTCCCCTCCTTCCATCCATTCTGTCTGAGCAACTATCATATAGCGACAATCCCGCCCTAGGAAAAACTGATCGGTTTTGATTTTGAAAGGGACAACAATCTCATACCCCGGATCAATTATCTTTATATTTTTACACTTTTTACCTGCGACTTTTATGCCCTTTTGAGGTAAAACGGTGATTTTAATATCGCTTATTTCCGCAGACCCCAAATTGCTCACTTTTACCTTAATTTTAAAAACCTGATTAAAAACAACTTCCGGAGAAACTAAAATTTCTGATTTTAAAGAATACAGCCTCCACTTTTCCCTTAATCTTGAAAAAAGTGCTCCCCCGGCTAACATCCATTCGTGACGAGAATAAGGGCCGCGGCGTCCCCATAAAATGCGGGATAGACAATGAACAAACACTCCCTTCCCTATTCCATCCTTATATAGTTTATTTACGGCCATCATACTCCGATTATACATTTCCTCCGGCCCTGCAGGATTAATAGTACGCTGGTGTAGAGGCCAATCAACAATATTCCCCCCAATAACATTAGCCTGATTTTTCCCCATATACTCATGCCAATCACTAATTAGAGCCTTGTATTGTTCATTATTCGCTTCATAAAGCATCACTGCATCTATATCTACCCCCGCATCATTAAACATTACCGGATCCTGCCCATGCTGCCAACCCTTATCCCAACTCAAAGTATATGCCCATAAAGGCTTTTTCAATTTAACCTCTTTTTTTATTTTACAGATGATTAATGCCGATTGTCGGGCACGCCACCATTGCCACTGCTCAATAAGAACCCAATCCTTACGAGCAATCTTTTTTTTGGCTAACCAAATCATTCTTTCCTGCTTAGTAAACTCTTCCCATTGGACAGGGACATCTACTTCCATTTCCGCAACAAAATCATCCACTAATTCATACCCACCAAGAGCATTACGAATATAATCAATCCCAATATAATCTATTTCCGGTATATCATTTAAGTATCTAATGAACTCGATAATATCTTTTAATCTTTTTTTATCCAGAAGAGAAACAGACCTGGTGGGAAAACAAATGTTCTTTTTGGCACTGTACTCCCAGGCATAATCGTAATTAAGTTTTTTATGTGCCTGACCAAAAGTCAAATAAGCAACTACCCACGCACCAAATTTAATCCCGCGTTGATGAGCATACGAAGCAAATTCAGGCAAAAAATCCAGGTTATCTTTTATCCATGGAAAATCATCGGTTAATTTCCCGTAATTATAATTTGCCGTTTGACCGGCTAAATACCAAAAAGTATTTCCCCCTGCGAATTCTACCCAGTCAAAAATTTTTTTCCAACTCCCTCTTTTTCCATCCGGGCCTTTAAACACTTTACCTCTTAAAGGGGCAGGATTTTCAAAAGTTACCACACATAACCCCGGTTTTAAATCGAAAGGCTTCTGTCTTTTTATTAAAAATTTGGTTTCTAATTTTGGATTTTTTCCTTTATTTATTTTTTGAATTTCCTGCGGAAAAAACAATTCAACTAAATACTCCCCCTCCTCGGCATTCCAAAAAACAGGCCATTTTCCCTCCCATAAAAATTCGTCTTTATTATATTTAAAACTTATTAATTTCTTTTTTCCGATAGTGCTTTGTACTATGTTATCCTTATAAACAATCGCATAAAAATTATTTTTTTCTAAAAATTTTTGCACTTTCCTATCATTAATCTTAACACTAACTATGACTATTTCATAATGCAAATATTCCGGCTGAGAAGTAGATAAAACAACTACCGGCAAAGGATCTCTTCTAAACAAAAACCTGCCTTCTACCCAACAAGGAAGAGAAAACAATATACTTAGTACTAATCCGGAAGAAATAAAAAAACTTTTCATTTTTTTTAAACCCTTTCCAATTTATAATTTATTAAAATTTAGTCACAACAACTACTATTTCAATTATCATTCTTATCTTTTCCCGGAAAGAAGAATCCGGGTATCCAACACTAAAGTGACCGGTCCGTCATTATGTATATGCACTAACATATGCGAGCCGAACCTACCCGTTTTAACAAGCAAATTATTTTGGGCAAGCATAAAAACAAATTGATTGTATAATTCCTTTGCTTTCTGAGGATTTGCAGCATCAGTAAAGTCAGGACGCCTGCCCCTAGTGCAATCAGCATAAAGAGTAAATTGAGAAACAACCAATATTTCTCCTTTTATATCCAGTAAAGAATAGTTCATTTTTTCTGTATCGTCCGGAAAGATACGCAAATCAATGATTTTACTTACCAAATATTCCAGATCTTTTTCATTATCTCCTTTTCCTACACCCAAAAATATAACTATTCCTCTGTTAATACTTTCCTTTCTTTCCCCTTCTTCAGTTTTGACGGTAACATCAGCTCGGGATACTCTCTGAATGACTGCTTTCATTTATTTTACCTTTTATTTAATTGAGCCTATCGTCAACCAACGGATAAACAAAATTTAGATTAAAAGTTAGTTCACATCTTTATTGGTTCATAAATTCCATCTAAGTTATTTATCTTTTCAAATAATTCATCTACCGTTTTTATAGGAATTACTCCTTTTATGTTCCAGGAATTCAATCCAAAAACTTTTTTCTTGCAGGCAAGAGCTAAACCAATTTCGGAAAGTGTTCCGTATGCCCCGTCTATCGCTATCAACAAGTCAGCCGTTCTTACAATAATTGCATTCCTTGCATGGTCCATCGCTGTTATTATAGGAATACTTATATAAGGATTGATATGTTTTTCTTTGTTTTTCCCAGGTAAAATTCCAATAGTAATCCCTCCTGCTTCTTTGCAACCCTTGCAAGCACCTTCCATTACTCCACCCATTCCTCCACAAACCAAAAAATCTCCTCTTTCCGCAATTTTTTTTCCCACTTCGTAAGAAGTTCTATTAACTCCTATAGAACAACTTGCTCCTCCAATCACTCCAATAATCACAATTCCTCTCCTTCCATTATAATTCAAATATTTTATTTCAACTATAAGCAGATCAAACTACCCCGCAGCATAGCTGACAAAAACTCTAAGTCCTTTTTTTATTAAATAAAACCCTTCGATCCCTTCTGTCTCTCAG
>CBDUZB010000110.1:0-5256 GCA_965371605.1 uncultured bacterium | reverse complement strand
GTTAGGACACAGTTCGGTAAGAGGCTTGAGTAAGGATTATTTAAAAAAATTATTAATTAAAAAGTGGAGGTGTAAGGATGGAAAAAGAAAAACTTGAGCAAATAATGGAGAAGTTTGAAAACAAACAGCAGGCATTGCTTCCTTGTTTGCATTTTATTCAAAAAGAAGAAGGCAAAATAAATGAAGAGGTAATGAATTTTTTAGCGGAAAAATTAGATATTCCCCGGGTAGAAATTTATAGTGTGGTCACTTTTTACTCTATGTTTTCTTTAGAGAAACAAAACAAATATGTCATCAGGGTTTGTGCTTCTTTATCTTGCTATCTCAATGGGACAAATAAAATCATAGAAACCTTAAAAGAAGTTTTAGGGATAAAGATAGGAGAATCAACCTCGGACGGAAAGTTTACTTTGGAAGAAGTATCCTGTTTGGGATTATGTGACCATGCTCCGGCAATGATGATTAATGATAAAGAATATGGGGAATTAACCGGAGATAAAGTAAAGGAAATTATTAAAAGTTATTAGTAGAAAGATAGTGGTTTGGATTCCGCATCGAGTGCGGAATGACATAATAATTAGTGGAGGGAGAAAAAAATGAAGGTACTTCTTAAAAACATAGAAAAAAAGGGTTACACATCTGATATTAAAGATTATCTTGCAGCTGAAGGATATCAGGCTTTAAAAAAAGCACTTACCCTGAAACCGGAAGAAATTATTTCCGAAGTGAAAACGTCCAAATTAGTAGGCAGGGGAGGAGCGGCTTTTCCTACGGGGTTAAAGTGGGAATTTAGTAGAAAAAGTAAAGAAGGGCCTAAATATGTAGTTTGTAACGCTGACGAAGGAGAACCGGGGACATTTAAAGACCGGAAGATTTTAGAAAAAGACCCGCATTTAGTACTGGAAGGAATGATTATTTGTGCCTTTGCTGTAAAAGCTGAGACAGGGTTTATTTATATTAGGGGAGAATATAATCATGCTTACGAAGTTTTAGAAAAAGCTATTAAACAGGCGGAAGAAAAAAACTTTTTAGGAAAAAATATTCTCGGTTCTGATTTTTCTTTTCAGATTAAGCTTTATCGCGGGGCAGGTGCTTATGTTTGTGGAGAAGAAACTGCTCTTCTGGATTCATTGGAAGGGAAAAAAGGACAATCGAGGGTAAAGCCGCCGTTTCCTACTTTTGTGGGATTAAATAATAGTCCTACGGTTTTAAATAATGTAGAAACTTTTGCTAATATATCCGAAATTATTTCAAAAGGGGGTAAACAATTCTCTCAGGTAGGTTCTTCTGCTTGTCCCGGGACAAAATTGTATTGCCTTTCCGGAGATGTCAATAAACCAGGGGTATATGAACTGCCTATGGATATTACTTTAGGAGAGTTAATAGAAAAGCATGGCGGTGGAGTTAAAGGAAAATTAAAGGCAGTACTGCCGGGAGGGGTTTCCAGCAGTTTATTAACGGATAAGGATTTGAGTGTAACGATGGATTATCCTAATGTGCAAAAAGCAGGGAGTATGTTAGGTTCGGGGGCGGTTATTGTTATTAATCAGGAGCGTTGTTTGGTAGATATAGCTAAACGATGTATTGAATTTTTTGATTATGAATCCTGTGGAAAATGTACCCCTTGTCGCGAAGGCAGTAAACGGGCACGGGAAATTTTAAATAACATTGCCGGTGGCCGGGGAGAATTAAGTAATTTAGAGCTTCTTAAAGAATTAAAGGAAGTGTTGTATGATACTTCCCGTTGTGGATTAGGGCAGGCAGCACTTAATGTAGTGGTTTCTGCTTTAGATAAATTTCCTGATGAGTTTGAAAAACATATTACTAAACAAAAATGTGAGCTCAATGTGTGCTCAATGAATAAGGGAGGGAACGTTTAAAAATGTCTAATTTAATAAATTTTACCATTGATGGACAAAAAGTTCAGGCAGAAAAAGATACGACTGTTTTCCAGGCAGCCAAAAAAATAAATATTAACATTCCTCATTTATGTCAGCATGAAGCGTTGTCCATTTATGGTGCTTGTAGGATTTGTATGGTAGAAATTGAAGGAAGGCCGCGATTAGAACCTTCCTGTGCTGTTCCCGTTGAGGAAGGAATGAAGATAACAACGAATAATCAAAGAATCAGGAAGGCGCGTAAAATGATTGTGGAATTATTACTGGCCAATCATCCGGAGGATTGTTTTACCTGTGATAGAAGCCAGATCTGCGAATTGAGAAAGTTAGCCTATGATTTAGGTATAAAAGAATTAAGATTTGAAAAAGCAAGAAAATATGATTACAAAGAAGATACCTCTTCTCCGGCGGTAATCAGAGACCCGAACAAATGTATCTTGTGCGGCCGTTGTATTAGGGTATGCAAAGAGATTCAGTCGGTAGGAGCAATTGATTTTGTTAACCGGGGAGGGCGTACTCAGGTTTTGACTTTTTTTAATCAGGGATTGGATAATATAGAATGTACTAATTGCGGACAGTGTATTCTTGCTTGTCCTACCGGAGCATTAAGGGAGAAAACAGTAGTGGATGAAGTCTGGGAAGCAATTGCTGACCCCAAAAAGGTTGTAATAATGCAGACGGCTCCGGCAGTAAGAGCAGCCATTGGAGAGGAATTTGGTTTGCCGGCGGGAAGTTTAGTTACCGGTAAAATGGCAGCAGCTTTAAGAAGATTGGGTTTTGATAAGATCTTTGATACACAGTTTACTGCGGATTTAACCATTATGGAAGAAGCGCATGAATTAGTAGAAAGGGTAACCAATAAAGGGACTTTGCCTTTGATTACTTCCTGTTCACCGGGCTGGATAAAATATATTGAACATTTTTTTCCTAAATGTCTGGCGCATGTATCTTCCTGTAAATCTCCCCAGCAAATGTTTGGGGCAATAGCTAAAACTTACTATGCGGAAAAAATAAAGGTAAAGCCGGAAGATATGTATGTTGTTTCCATTATGCCTTGTACTGCTAAGAAATTCGAAGCAGCACGCCCGGAAATGAATGATTCTGGAGTGCAGGATGTTGATGCGGTGCTGACTACCCGGGAAGCAGCCAGAATGATTAAAGAAGCAGGGATAGATTTTGTTAATTTACCGGATGAGGATTTTGATAAACCGTTAGGAATATCAACCGGGGCGGCGGTAATTTTTGGTGCTACCGGTGGAGTAATGGAAGCTGCCTTGCGGACGGCATACGAGGTAGTGACCGGAAAAACTTTAGAAAAAATAGAATTTGAGCAGGTACGGGGAATGGAAGCGATTAAAAAAGCCAGTGTAGTTCTTAATGGGTTAGAAGTAAAAGTAGCCGTAGCTCATGGATTGTCCAATGCTAAGGTTTTATTGGAAGAAATTGCGCAGGGCAAGTCTCCGTATCATTTCATTGAGGTAATGGCCTGTCCCGGAGGATGTTTAGGCGGCGGCGGACAGCCAATGCCTACTAATTTAGAGGTGAGAAAAGCGCGGGCAGCCAGTATATATCAGGAAGATGAAGGAAAAACAATTAGAAAATCGCATGAAAATCCGGCGGTTAAAGCACTATATGAAGAGTTTTTAGGTAAACCCTTAGGAGAAAAATCGCATCATCTTTTGCATACGCATTATAAAGAAAGAGGAATTCCTAAGAAATAAAAGCGGATTTTGTATAAAAGAAAAAAGTTATTCTGAGGAAAGGGCTTATTCGTCTGAAACCAAGGGAAAAATAGAGCAAGGAAGATATTTTATCCCAACCTTTCAGACAGAATTTGTCGGGAAGGTTGGGATTTTTTAGTACGAAAAAAGATGAAAAAAATATACTAAAATACTGTTGTTGTCATTCCTGTTTAGTATCGAAGTATGGGATAAACTCCAACAGGAATTCATCTATATAATTTGTCATTCCTGCGAAAGCAGGAATCTATTGGTGTTTTAAAATATTTTAGATTATGGATTCCTGCTTTCGAGACTGTGTCATAATTGATGTAGTTGCCCAATTTATTGGGCTGCTAATGATTTTGTCGACGAGCCTCATAAATGAGGCAGCTACAATTGTTGCAAAAAATGGGGTTATGACACAGTCTGTTCGCAGGAATGACGGAATGAAAAAAGGAATGACCCGCTTTATCCGCCTAAGGCGGAGCGGGCAGGCAGAATAAAAAGAAAAAAAAGATGAAAGATTATTATATTTATATATTAGCCAATAAAAAGAATGGGACATTATATCTTGGGGTTACGAATAATCTTGTGAAAAGAGTATATGAACATAAGCAAAACTTTGTAGAAGGATTTACTAAGAGATATAACATTCATAGGTTAGTATATTATGAGCAGACCAATGATAGTTACGTTGCTATTCAACGCGAAAAAAGGATGAAAAAATGGAAAAGAGAGTGGAAAATAGAATTAATTGAAAGGTTTAATCCTGGATGGAAAGATTTATATTATGATTTGATATAATTATGGATTCCTGCTTTCGCAGGAATGACGGAAAGAAAAAAGGAATGACGGAATGAAGGAAGGAATGACAGAATAAAGAAAAAGCATTTATTTTAATATAAACGGAAAATTACAAATTAAATGACAAAGATTTTTGACATTACTATATTTTAGGAGGAGAATAAAATATGGAAAAAAGATTGGGGTTTGTTGGTATAATAGTAGAAGAAAGAGAAGATAGTTCTCCATTGGTTAATAAAGTTCTTTCTGAGTTTGGGGCGATTATTGTTGTCCGAACCGGACTTCCTTATCTTAAAAAAAAATGTTGTGTAATAACTTTAATCGTTGATGCTACCACTGATGAATTAGGAGCATTAACCGGAAAATTAGGTAGTATTAAAGGTGTATCAGTCAAATCAGCATTAGGGAAAAAGGGGTGAGTTTAAATGGAATACCGAATAGAAAAGGATTTTTTGGGAGAAAGAAAAGTACCTAAAGATGTTTATTGGGGGATACATACCCAGCGGGCTAAAGATAATTTTTTGGTAACCGGGTACCGGGTAAATTTTTCTTTTATACAGGCTTTAGCTATGGTGAAAAAAGCCTGCTGTCTGGCTAATTTTGAATTGAACTATTTAAAAGAAGAGAAAGCAAAGGCAATAATTCTGGCCTGTGTTGAAATTATAGCAGGAAAATTAAGAGAACAGTTTCCTTTAGATGCCCTACAGGGAGGAGCAGGGACTTCTACCAATATGAATATAAATGAAGTGATTGCTAATCGGGCAATAGAAATATTAGGGGGGGAAAAAGGAAATTATGCTCTTGTTGACCCATTAAGAGAAGTAAATTTACAT
>CBDUZB010000109.1:0-5496 GCA_965371605.1 uncultured bacterium | reverse complement strand
TAACTCATAACTGTAGTTTCTGTGCCTATCTTTGTCTTTGTTTCGTCTTTTCGTTTGTCGTCTGTCGTCTTTCGTCTGTCATCTTTCGTCCCTCGTCTGTCGCCTTTCGTCTGTTGTCTATGGACTGTGGACTGTCCTTTGCCATTCGCTATTTTTTTACTTTTCAGAGGTAGTATTTTTAATATTTTTTTCCAAATAAGCTTGTATAAACCTGTCAATTTCCCCATCCATTACTGCTTCTACATTTCCCGTTTCCGTTCCGGTCCGATGATCTTTAACCATGGTATAAGGACAAAAGACATAAGAACGAATCTGGTTGCCCCAGGCAATATCGCTTTTTTGGTCATAATTTTTTTCTATAGCTTTTTTCCTTTTTTCTTCTTCCAGCTTAAAAAGCCTCGCCTTGAGCACCTTCATTGCCGTTGCTTTATTTTTAAACTGAGAACGCTCATTCTGGCATTGTACCACAATATTGGTAGGTAAATGGGTGATACGTACTGCGGAATCCGTCTTGTTTACATGTTGTCCCCCGTGCCCGCTGGCCCGATAAGTATCTATTCTCAAATCCTTTTCATCAATATCAATTTTTATTTCGTCGTCTATTTCCGGCATTACATCACAGGAAGCAAAAGAAGTATGACGGCGTTTATTAGAATCAAAAGGAGAAATACGCACTAACCGATGAACACCTATCTCCGCTTTTAAATAACCATAGGCATATCTTCCCCTGACGATAAAAGTAACCCGCTTTACACCTGCTTCTTCCCCGGGCAAAATATCAATAATTTTAATCAAATACCCTTGTCTTTCTATCCACCGGTTATACATGCGCAAAATCATTTCCACCCAATCACACGCTTCCGTCCCCCCTGCCCCGGAATGAAGAGTAACAATAGCATTGTTTTCATCATACTTTTCACTCAATTTGCATTGAAGAAGAAAACTCTTAAGTTTTGTCTCTAATTTTTCTATATCCCTTTCCAATTCACCAAATTCCAACTCCCCTTCTTCACAAATTAATTCCATTAAAACAAATAAATCCTCAAGGCCTTTTTTAAAACCCTGTAAAGAATTCACCGCATTTTTCAAATTACTTATTTCCTGCATTATTTTCTGTGCTTCCTGCGGGTTATCCCAAAAATTGCCTGCAGCAGTTTTTTGTTCTAATTCCTTAATTACCTTTTCTTTTTCTTTGACCTTAAGATTTTTCTCTAATCTATCCAAAGAATCAGAAATTACACTTAGCTTTTCCTTCAATTCATTTAACTCTTTCATTTTTTCTCCTGAAAAATTTTAAAAAGCAATATGAATAAAATATACAAAAAAAACTCTACATTGTAAAGTGAAATCATACAAACACGGAAACTAAAAACAACTCTTGACAAAATAAGTTATCGTGTTAGTTTTAAGGTGTAGCAGCAGTGCAGGGGGAAAAGCTATTTTATTACGATAAGGGCAAACCTCGAGTAATCGGGGGACGCAAAACTGCGGGGCCTATTTTATAAATAGGTCAGCCGGGTTACCGAACAATGAAAAATAAATTAGCTATTTCCCTATTAATTTTATCAGGATGCATACTTTTTATCAGCGAAAAAGCCCACGCTGTAATCAGTCACTCTTTACTTAAAACCCCAAAGAAATTTCAATACTCCAAAAATGAATTAAAAGCAAAATCCAGCCCGGGAGAAATTTTAATTAAATTTAAATCAAACACTTCTTCATCAAAAAGCCGATTTTCCACGGTAAATAAACAACATAACATAAAAAAAATCCGAAATTTGTTTAAAACTTCCCACCACGGAGATATAAAAGAAAAACATCTTTCTCAATGGCATAAAATTTCTTTACCTCCGAATACAACTTTCGAGCAAATATCCGATATTTATAAGAATTGTCCTGATGTGGAATTTGTAGAACCAAACTATATCTACGATATCTGCACTAATCCTAATGACCCTTACTTTAATACTTCCGGGAGTTGGGGACAATCTTATCAGGATATGTGGGGATTACATAAAGCAAATCTTTCTTCCGCATGGGAAATAGAAAAAGGGAATGCATCAATTATTGTAGCCGTGGTAGATACGGGAATAGATTATAACCATCCGGATATTACCAATAATATTTGGCATAACCCCGGGGAAATCCCCGATAATAATATTGACGATGACCAGAATGGATACATAGACGACACAATAGGATGGAATTTTACTAATGTTTCCAATGACCCTAAGGATGGAAACGGGCATGGCAGTCACGTTGCCGGAACTATTGCCGGCACAACCAATAACGGAAGAGGAATTAGCGGAATTTCATGGCACTCACAGGTAATGGCTATTAAGGGAATAACCGACGATGGCTGGGGAACTGCTACTGATTTAGCACTCGGAATAAAATATGCCGCTGATAACGGAGCAAGGGTTATCAATTTAAGCTGGGGGGGAATAGGTACTTGCCAGATAATAAAAGATGCTCTGGATTATGCCCATAGTAAAGGATGTATTCTTGTTGCCGCCGCCGGAAATAGTAATCAGGATGTAAGCAATTTCTTCCCGGCTAATTACGAAAAAGCCATCACCGTTGCCGCAACCAATTACCAGGATGAAAAAACTTTCTTTTCTAATTATGGAACAAATATTGATGTTGCAGCGCCGGGAATGGATATCTTATCTTTAAAAGCGGAAGGAACTAATCCATCCGGAGTCGTGGGAACAAATTACTGCCGCCTAAGCGGCACCAGTATGTCTGCCCCTCATGTTTGCGGAGTAGCAGCTCTTATTCTATCTCGACATCCTACATATACTAACGAAGAGGTTACCACATTTATCACTTGTTCCGCAGATGACCTGGGGGAAGAAGGAAAAGATATATATTTTGGATGGGGACAGATAAATACTTATAAAGCTTTATTAGTTAGTGACGGAATATTCCTTACCAACAAGGATTTAACGGTTATAGATACTCCCAGTGACGAAGGAAGAAAGATAACCGTTTCATGGGCAAAAAATTCCTATTCAGGAATTAAAGGATATAAGATCTACTACGGTCTTAATCCTTTTACTAATTTATCAAACGCTACTTATCTTGATTCTTCACCTATTAACAATCCCGAAGCAACTTCCGTTACTATAACAAACTTAGGAGATGAATCTTGTGGTTACTATTTTTCTGTAATCGGAAATACCGAGGACGGCACAATAGAAGCTAATTTAACTTCCTTTTCCACGACAGAGGCAACTTATCCGGTAAATAATACCATTAAAACCCTTGCCGATAATGACATTATTATCGCCGGATTTGACCCACAAACTGAAGCCTTTATTCCCCGGGGAACATCCAACAACGAAAAAACATTAGATATTTTCAGGCCTGATACTTCTAATTTACCCACTCCTCCAGACATAGAGTTTTCTTCTTTATCCTCCACAGAAGACGAAGGCCGGGAAGAAGATTCACCGGATGAACTTTTATCAACCGTTAGAGAAATTAAAACATCTTCACCTTTAGCAGGAACGATTAAACTTACCATTCCCTACCAGATAAACTACTCTTCTTCCCCGCTTTATGCTCAGGAGCATAATTTAAGAATTTATCAATTAAGTAACACTAAAAACTTATGGGAAATGGTTTCCGGTTTCCAACAAGTAGATAAAGCATCTAAGAAAGTAACCTGTGAAATTGAAAATCCCGATTGGCAAAATAGTACATTATATCGAATATTTCCGGCAATTTTCTATGCCCAAAGCTTAAACCAGATACAAGTTTATCCCAATCCTTATAAACCGAACTCTTTTACACATCATACTAAAATCATCTTTAATAATTTAACCCGGGAAGCAACGATAAAAATTTACAATCTCGCCGGGGAAATGGTCTTTAAAGGCCGGGAAATGGATAGTGACGGAAAATACCAATGGCAGGCCACAAATAATGACGGGAACAAACTTGCCAGTGGAATATATATTTATTTAATTACCAACAACCAGGGGGAAAAGAAAACCGGTAAAATAGGAGTCATCAGATGAAAAAGAAAATCATTTTATTATTAATAATAAGCTCTTTCGGTTTTTTACCAAAAATTTGTTTTGGCTCTGACATAGGCACTACAGGAGGACAATTCTTAAAAATAGGTATAGGTGCCCGCCCTGTTGCTATGGGAGAATCATTTGTTGCTGTAGCCAACGATGCCAATTCATGCTACTGGAACCCTGCCGGACTAAACGAAATTAAAACTACACAAACAACTACCACCTATCTTCGATGGCTTGAAGATATAGGATATACTTACTCCAGCTATATTCAACCACTAAGAAACGGCCACTCTCATTACGGAACAATTGCCCTCAGCCTGGCTTATTTAGGTATGGGCGCTATCCCTAAAACAGAAATTGACATAAATGATAATATTGTTGAAACAGGAAAATCATTTGATGCTTCGGATATTGCTTTTATTTTTTCTTACGGAGGAAAAATAAAAAACTTTCTTGTGGGCTATAACATCAAATATATTAAACAAACAATTGAAGAAGAAAAGACTTCCACTTACAGTTTTGATTTAGGAATGAAATATCTTTTTTCCGATAATCTCTCTTTTGGATTGGTTACACAAAATATTGGCGGAAAAGTCAAATTCGTTAAAGAAGAAGATCCCCTGCCATTAAACATTAAAAGCGGTATCGCTTATAAAACCCTTCACAATTCTCTGTTTTCCTTTGACATCCATTTCCCTGTGGAAATAAATCAGCCGAATTATCATCTGGGCATAGAACAGGTTTTAAGTAACTTATTTGCTCTTCGCAGTGGATATAAACTTAACCCCGTTTCTGATTCTAAAGAATTATCCGGATTATCATTCGGATTGGGCCTTAAATGGAAAAAATACCATTTAGATTACGCATGGGTTCCTTATGGTGAGCTCGGACAAACCCATCACATTTCGCTTTTTCTAAAATTCAATTAACTCGTTCCAACCACTGCCGAAATCCCCTTTAAATTAGGCAACCAGGGAATAGTATAAATATCATATTCTTCTTCTTTAACTTTAAAAGAATTTCCCGAAGTAAAAAAGAATTCCCGTAGATTTAAATCAATCGCACTACTTTTTATTTCCGATTGAAAAATAATTCCTTTATTTATTTTTGAAGCAAGCATTATATCAGCAATAGTTTTTTGCCCAAAACTCCTGTTTACTACTTGTTTCATAAAAAAAGCAGGAAACAATAATCTACGTATATTAGAAAAACAAGATAACTCATTAATTATTTTCGGGTGAGTAATAATATTAGGAAAAACCAGAACATTCACAGAGGGCCAGACATATGCAGAAACAAAAACACCTATAAGAAAAACAACTATACCAACTACTTTTAATTTAAAAAATAATTTATTTTTTATTCTAATTAATTTCAACATTTTACTATCTTCTTATATACTTAAAATTTAAACCCCAACCAAGCTTATTTTAATATAAACAAAAAAGAAAGTCAACAAAAAAAA
>CBDUZB010000108.1:0-5509 GCA_965371605.1 uncultured bacterium | reverse complement strand
CATATATCCTCCATTATTTTTAAAAAAATATCTTCATTTAAAACAACTTCAAAATTCCCAATTTTAATCTCTCGTTTTTTTCCTTTTGGCAAATGCAGATAAAAACAAAATTATACAAGTTGATATCTACATTTTCTGACAATCGAATTTTTTACCGTTCTATTCTTTATTCGCAACCGTGCTTCAATCTTGTGGATTCCCTCCGGATAATTAACCCAATCAAACCACCAATAACCTTCCGACATACGACACAGAGACCACTTTCCTCCATCTATCGAAATCTCTACACAATCAGCTTCACTCGCCCCAATCTTAATAGCATAATCAGAATGATAAATTATCTCATTGTCATCAGGGAAATCTACAATTACATAATGCTTTTTTCGTATATTTTCTTTCACACTCTTTTCTTTCACACTCTTTTCTTTCACACCTTTTTTTTTTACACCACTTTTTTTCAGCATTTTATTCCTCCTAAGTTTTCAAAAAGAAATAACCCAATCAACAATTACAATTATATAAAAACGATTAGTTTCTTTTAACTGAATTTTTGAGTAGAATCAATCTTTATACCAATCCCCATGGAAGAAGAAATACTAATATCCCTTAAATATTGCCCTTTAGACGCAGATGGTTTCAATTTTATGACAGTTTTAATTATAGCCAAAATATTATCTTTTAATTTCTCATCAGAAAATGAAATTTTACCGATTCACGCATGGACAATACCATAGCTATCCGCCTTAAACTCTATCTTTCCTGCTTTAATTTCTTTTACCGCATTCCCGACATCAAAAGTTACCGTCCCTAATTTAGGGCTGGGCATAAGCCCTCGAGGCCCTAATATTCTTCCTAATTTACTTAAGTCTTTCATCATATCGGGAGTGGCTACAATTATATCAAAGTCAATCCACCCTCCGGACATTTTATCAATTAATTCCTGTCCGCCCGCATAATCCGCACCGGATTCTTCAGCTTCTTTTAATTTATCACCTTTGGCCAAAACCAAAACTTTTTTTGTTTTTCCCGTTCCGTGAGGAAGCACTACCGTTCCTTTTACATTCTGATCCGTTTGCTTGGGATTTATTCCTAATTTCAAAGAAATTTCCACAGTTTCATCAAATTTTGCTTTTGTTATTTTTTTTATTAATTGACATGCCTCTTCTAATATATATTTTTTCTCTTTTTCTATCAATTTTTCATTTTCCTTACACTTCTTACTTGCTTTCATTCTACTTCTCCCCAGAAATTAATTTTCAATCTCTATCCCCATACTTCTTGCTGTTCCTTCTATCATTTTTACCGCAGATTCTATTTTATCCGCATTTAAATCCGGCATTTTTTGCTTGGCAATTTCTTCTACTTGTTGACGGGAAATTTTACCAATCTTATTCTTATTTGGTTCCCCTGAAGCTTTTGCCAAACCAGCCGCTTTTTTAAGCAAAGCTGCTACCGGTGGAACCTTAGTAATGAAACTGAATGACCTGTCTTCATATACAGTAATTACCACAGGAACAATCATTCCCGCTTCTTGATTTGCGGTACGACTATTAAACTGCTTACAAAAATCCATAATATTTAAGCCATGTTGACCTAACGCCGGGCCAACGGGAGGTGCAGGATTTGCTCCGCCTGCCGGTATTTGCAATTTTATCTGTGTTTTTACTTTTTTTGCCATAAAAATTACTCCTTATTTTTTTTCTAATAAACTATGACGATGCACATCATGTTACATTTTTTCCACTTGTAAAAAATCCAGTTCTACCGGTGTAATCCGCCCAAAAATAGAAACCATCACCCGTAATTTTCCTTTTTCCAGATTTATTTCATTTACACGGCCAACAAAATTGGTGAATGGCCCCTCTATAATACGCACATTTTCATCTTTTTCAAAAAGTATAGCCGGTTTAGGCTTACCCTCAGCAGTAGAAGTAGTTAAGCGAACAATTGCATCCACTTCCTCCTGAGGCAAAGGAATTGGATTTAACCCGCCTAAAAAACCCGTAATCCCTATTATATTCTTTGTTACCCAGTATGTCTCATTGTCTATCACCATCTGAATGATAATATACCCGGGAAAAAATTTTCTTTTTCTTATTTGTTTTTTATTTTTCTTTATTTCAATCACTTCTTCCGTGGGTATAATTACATCTCCGATTTTGTTTTCTAAACCATTTATCTCAATCATTTTCATTAAGCCTGTCTTAACTTTTTCCTCGTGTCCTGTATACGTATGGATAATATACCATTTCTTTTCCACTATTTTCCCCTTATAATCAAATTTATATACTGTTTAATTTCCCTATCTAAACAAAATTCTCAAAAATATTGACAAGAAAAAATCCATCGTGCTAACAAATATCCCCACTATTATTACCAAAATAATTACTACAATAGTAGAAGCCATTACTTCTTTTTTATTGGGCCAGGTAACCTTCTTCATTTCCGCACTTACTTCTTTTAAAAATCGAGTTACTTTTGTTAACATTATTTCTCATTTCTCCATTTAGATAAAATCAAAAATTCAAATCTTGAAAACACTATGATAAAAAGATTTTTATTTCTTGTCAAGGAAAAAAATTTTGGAAGAGGAGTAAATTTATGGCAAGACAAAATTTAACATCACCAAAAAACAGATTAATTAAAAATTAACTGCATTTTTCTCTGTATCTTAGAAGTATATTCATTTCCAGGATATTTATCCAAAATCCGTACGTAAACCTCTTTTGCCTTTTTATAGTTCTTAATTTCCTCATAACTACGCCCCATCATGTATTCTACATCAACAATCCGTTTTGTTTTAGGATATTTTGCAACTATCCGTTTAAAATACATAATTGCATTTTCATGACTCTGAAATAAGAAATAAGTATTCCCAATAAAATATAAACATCGGGGTGTCCACACAGAATGAGGATGTTCATCTAAAAAGACTAACAACCCACCCTCTGTAACAAAACCCTTTGCCCACAAAAACAAAGCAATAATAATTAATACAACTAATAAAAATTTTTTCATTTATTTTTCATCAAACAATCATTGCTGGATTTTTATTAAATCACCTATCTTTATCGGCTCTCTGGCATTTATAATTTGCGCTGTTGCATTGTCTTCTCTAATGTCCTGTTTAACTTCAAGAACGCCTACTTTTTTTATTTCAATACCTAAAACTTTTTTTGTCCGAGGATGTTTTACTGTTTTTCCCTTGCGGTAGACATTGAATCTCATTCCATAGACTACCCCTTTATCCTTGCCACAGTCAATAAAAACAAAATCGCTATATGCAGATAATAGCATTTTCTTTTCCTTTGCCCGAAGAATAATCCCATCGTATTCCCAATCCAAAGGAGCAATAAAAGTATCTTCCTTGTCGTCATAATCCCCTGCCTTTGCTACAACCACCTGTCCTTCCACTTCTTCTATTTCTTCCTCTTCCTCCTCAAAAGGAGATGGCAAAGTAGATACTTCTTCTCTCAAAACTTCCTCTTCCTCTTCTTCCGGTACAACACTCCGGTCAACAGGGGCAACATCTTTTCCTGCTCCGGTTTCTTCTGTTTTCTGAACAACAGGTTCTTCTTCGACAATCATTGTTTCAGACAGTTCTAACCTTCTCACGACCTCTTCCGTTACACCGGGTATTGTCAATTCATTCCCCTCGTAAATCAAATCAGGGTTTTCTATGTAAGGATTTGCTTTCCATATTTTTTGCCATTCCCAGGGATTTTTATAAAAATGATCGGCAATATTCCAAAGACAGTCCCTATCAAAATTCCAGGTACGAATAGTATAATATTTCTCTCCTTCTCCACTCACTTTCTCCGGCTCAGCAATTTTATCCTCTGCTTCCATTTCTTCTGTTTCCGTTGGCAACAAGGGAATTTCTTCTGTTTCCGGCTCTGTTTCTGCTTCTTCCTGCACGATAACACCTTCCGTTTCCTCGGTTGCTACTAATTGCTCTTCTTCCACTTCTTTAAACGGCTCCGCAACCTGCCCTATTTCTTCCTCAGTTGCAATCTCTTCCATAATCTCTTCATCTTCCACTTCATAAAAAATATCCTCCTCTTCCACAAAAGCATCCACCTTCTCGTCCTGCGCATAAAGACTAAGACTGCATGAAACCAAAAGAAAAAAGGAAATAAAAACAACCCCTCTTGCCCAAACTTTTTTATTCATAAATCTTTCCCCTCTCTTCTAAGCGAAGATTTTAAATTTTCAATATTTTTTCGAAAACCTCAATGCTACTAATACTTCTTAACTTATACCACATTATCCTTTTCTTGTCAACCGAAAAATTTACAACATTTAAAAAGTTACACTTTCAGTTGCCCCGTTATGAATATTAAAAAAATTACAAACTATTTCTTAAGTTTTTGAATAATGACTATTTTTTTCTTTTTTTTGCTTCTTTTTTACATAAATTTTTTTCGGTGAAATTAATTATTTGATTCATCATCTTTACCGTTTCAAATGGATATTTACCCGAAGCTGTTTCCGCAGAAAGCATTACAAAATCGCTGCCATCTAAAATGGCATTAGCAACATCAGTGACCTCTGCCCGTGTCGGCCATGGATTATCCACCATATTTTCCAGCATTTGAGTAGCAGTAATTACAATTTTTTTTCTTTGATTACATTTTTTGATAATATTTTTTTGAATAACAGGGATCTTATATATCGGCACACTTATTCCCAGGTCACCCCGGGCAATCATTATTCCATCAGACACATCAATTATTTCATCTATATTGGAAAGCCCCTCTCTGTTTTCTATTTTGGCAATAATCAAACAGTGTGGCAGTTTAGATTTTATTAAGGTTTTTATTTTTAAAATGTCCTTTTTATTTCTCACAAAGGATTGTGCGATATAATCAACATTATTAGTTATTCCAAAACAAATATCTTTTTGGTCTTTCAGGGTAATATCATCAAATTTCAAATGAGCACCGGGAAGATTTATCCCTTTATTTTCTTTTAAACATCCTCCACTAACAACTTCCGCTTTAACTCGTTTTTTTTCTATTTTTTTTATTTTCAAAATCAATCTTCCATCGTCAATATAGATAAATTCCGCTCCTTTTATGTCTTTCAAATCCCCTTCGTAATCAAAAGGAATGAGTTTATCCTGTCCGATAATATTTTCACGGGTAAAATAAATCGTTTCCCTCTTTTTAAGTTTTAAAGCTCTGCCATTTTTTAATTTACCAACCCTTATCCGGTGACCTTCCAGATCCTGAAGTATACGAATGTGTCTTCTGTATTTTTTATTTATTTTTCGCACTAAATTTATTAATTGAAGATGTGTAAAATGGCTGCCATGAGAAAAATTCAAGCGGGCAACATCCATGCCGGCAATAATCATTTTTCGAATTATAGTCTCCGTATTACTAGCGGGGCCTAAAGTTGATATAATTTTAGTTTTAACCATTATCTTTTTCCTCCTACTTATACTTTAACAAATAATTGTTAGTAATAAAAGTCAAATTTAAAAGTGTCCTCCACTAAAACAAAT
>CBDUZB010000107.1:0-5510 GCA_965371605.1 uncultured bacterium | reverse complement strand
AATTGCGGTTTAATCAGAGCAATGACTTCCGCCTTTTTTTTAATTAGTTGATAAACAGGAAGCAACACCTTACGTAAAGAAATAAAAGAAACATCCACTACCGCTAAGTCCGGAAGAACTTCTTCATCAAAGCAAAGCTCATTAAAACCACAATTTTTCAAAATAGATTCATTCGTTTTATTTTTTAAGGTTTGCAAAAATTTTTCGCGGCTAAAATATCTAATATTCGTCTTCTCTATGTTTATTACCCTGCAGTCATTGCGTAATTTCCAATCAAGCTGTCCATACCCGACATCAATAGCATAAACCAGTTTCGCCCCAGACTGAAGCAAACAATCAGTAAATCCTCCGGTAGATGCTCCCACATCGAGGCAAATTCTATTTTTTACATCTATCTTGAAATTCTCCAAAGCTGTTTTTAATTTTAACCCTCCCCGTGAAACATAAGGAATATCTTTTTCTTTTAAATAAATATCCGCCTTTTGGTCAATCAAAGTACCCGTCTTATCTATTTTCTTTCCATTTACAAAGACCATCCCCGCCATAATAAGCGCCTTGGCTCTCTGCCGGCTTTGCACTAATCCTTTATCTACTAATACTTTATCTAAACGATTTTTATCACTCATTTTTTTTACGGTTTTTATAAAAATCCTTAACTTCCTGAGCAATCTTTTCCATAGTCAATCCGTATTTCTGACGAATTATTTCACTCTTTCCCTGTTCAATGAAAGCATCAGGAAGGCCAATACTCTTTATAAGCATTTTTTCACTTTTAAAAAATTCAGCTATAGCACTGCCAAAACCTCCGGCTAAAACATTTTCTTCCACAGTAACTATCTTTTTACTTTTTTGTGCTACAAGATTGAGCATTTTTTCATCTAATGGTTTTAGAAAACGCATATTAACTATTCCACAGGATATACCTTCTTCCACCTGTAGTTTCTGTGCCGCCAAAAGCGAAGGCTCAACCATATTACCTATTGCTAAAATATTTATATCTTTTCCTAAAGTTAAAACTTCCGCTTCGCCCAAAGATAATTTTTTAAAATCTTTATCCAGTTTAACCCCTTCTCCATTTCCTCGTGGAAATCTTACCGCACAAGGTAAATCAAGAGTAAAAGCCGTATACAACATATGCTGTAATTCATTTTCATCCTTAGGAGACATCACTATTAAATTAGGAATCATTCTAAGATAGGATAAATCAAAAACTCCCTGATGAGTCGGGCCGTCATCCCCCACAATTCCGCCCCGGTCAAGAACAAAAACAACCGGTAATTTCTGCAGACAAACATCATGAATAATTTGATCAAAACTCCTTTGCAAAAAAGTAGAATAAATAGCACAAACAGGCCTCATTCCCTCTGCTGCTAATCCGGCAGCAAAGGTTACTGCATGCTGTTCGGCAATACCTACATCATAAAATCGATTTGGAAATTGCTTTTCGAAAAGAGTTAAACCCGTACCATCAACCATTGCTGCCGTAATCGCTACTATCTTTTCATTTTCTTTTGCTAAAGCAAGCATAGTAGAAGAAAAAATTTCCGTATAAGTAGGAATTTTCTTTCCGGAGTATTTTTTTTCTTTCGTTCCGGCAACTATATCAAAAGACCCCACCCCATGAAAGGATGTAGGTTTTTCTTCCGCCGGACGATACCCTTTTCCTTTTTTAGTGATAATATGGAGAAGCAACGGGCCCTTCAAATCTTTTATCTTACTTAAAATTTCTATCATATGCTCAATATCGTGTCCGTCAATAGGGCCTAAATAGGCAAAACCCATCTCTTCAAAAAGCATTCCCGGAAACAACAAAACCTTAAATCTCTTCGCTATTCTTACCAGATTTATTCCCCAAAAAGAAATTCTCTTAAGTAATTTATATGCCTTTTGCTCCAACTTTTTTACCAATCCCAGGGTCATCAGTTTAGCCAGGTAACCGGCAAAAGCACCTATCTTATGAGAAATAAACATTTCATTGTCATTTAAAACCACTAATAAATCCGTAGCTATATGGCCGGCATTATTTAATGCTTCAAAAACCATCCCCCCGGTCATTGCTCCATCCCCGATAACCACCACCACTTTATTTTCTTCTCCTTTAATATCGCGTGCACAAGCAAAACCCAAACCTGCCGAAATAGAAGTAGAACTATGCCCTACGCCAAAAGAATCATAAATACTTTCTTCCCTTTTAGGAAAACCACTTATCCCTTCAAATTGACGAAGAGTGGAAAAAAATTTTCTTCTTCCCGTTAATAATTTATGAGGATAACATTGATGCCCTACATCCCACACTATTTTATCCTGAGGAGCATTAAAAACATAATGCAAGGCAATAGTTAATTCCACTACCCCTAAACTACCTGCCAGATGCCCTCCGGTAACCGACACGGTTTTTATTATTTCCTCACGAATTTCTTTGGCTAATTCAGGGAATAAATCTTTCCTTATCAATTTTAAATCTTCGGGATTTTCTATTTTCTCTAAAATACTCACTTCTTTCCTCCCTAAAAATTACCTTCATATCAAAAATGTTTTCTCTTTTGGTCATCGCAGGCTTCCTCCATCCGCCTGAGGCGGAACGGGACAAGAAAGCCACAGTCTACCAAATTATTAAAAATTATCTTATTTTTTTCCCTCATCATTTTTTATGTTTATTTATTATGCCTTTTTTCTAAAAAAAAGTACAGATTTAATATTCTCTATTTATTACATAATCAGCTATTTTTTTCAAAATATTTGCTTTTTGGCCAAAAACAGCCAAATTCTGCTTTGCTTTCTCTACTAACTTAATTGCCTTTTCCTTCGACTTTTCCACTCCGTAAATTAAAGGATAGGTCAATTTGCTATTATCAAAATCACTCCCTCTTTTACCTAATTTTTTTTTGTTCCCGACAATATCTAAAACATCATCCATAACTTGAAATGCCAAACCTATATTTTTACCATATTCTTCTAAGGCTTTAATTTGTTTTTTTGATGCATTTACCGCCATCGCCCCCATCTTCAAACTTGTTTTTATTAATGCTCCTGTTTTACAGGCATGAATATAATTTATTTTTTTGACACTTCTTCTCTTTTCGTTTTTTGACTTTATCTTTTTTACTTTACCTCCTGAGTTTTTTATATCCTCTACCTGTCCTCCCAGCATTTGTTCTCTACCAGCTGCTATTGCTAATTCACTAATCATTTCTTTTTTTACCCAAAGGTCATCCGCAACAATCTGAAAGGCATAAGTCAGCAAAGCATCTCCGGTAAGAATAGCCATTGCTTCCCCAAATTTCTTGTGAGAAGTCAATTTATTGCGGCGATAATCATCATTATCCATAGCAGGCAAATCATCATGAACCAAAGAATAGGCATGAATCATTTCCAGAGCACAAGCCGGCGCTAATGCTTTTTTATACCCGCCTTTTCCACAAATCTCCGCTGCACATAAAACCAAAATAGGCCTTAATCTCTTTCCTCCGGAAAAAACACTGTAACGCATAGATTGCTGAATAGCACGGGGAGATTTATTGTTACATTTTAAGTATTTGTTTAAAGCCTGATTAACGACTTCCCTTCTTTTTTTAAGATATTGCTTTAAATCCATTTTCTGCTCCTCAAAATTATTCATTCCGCAAAAAAGTCTTCCTTTTGCAATTTTCCTTCCTTAGTAGTAAGTACTTCTACTTTTTTCTTAACCTCATTTAATTTGGTAGAACAAAATATGGATAATTTTATTCCTTCTTCAAATAATTTTAACGATTCCTCCAATACATTTTCATCCTGTTCCAATTTCCGGACAATTTCTTCTAATCTTTTTAAAGCACTCTCAAACTGCATTTCTTTTTTAACCATATTTTGCTTCCTCCGGTTATTTAACTCTATTTTTTTCAGGGAATTTGGGAACGGAGTTAAATAATGTTCTTTATTTAAGTTTTTTTAATTATCTTACAAATTATTTCCCCTTGCTCAAGTTTTACTTTTATTTTATCATTTATTTTTACATCTTTGGTATTTTTTAAGATAGTATTTTGCGGCCATTTCCAGGTAATACTATAACCCCTGGCTAAAACAAAAAGAGGATTTAAAATATTTAATTTTTCCAGCAAAGAAGTAAATGCTTTTTCTTTATTGACAAAAAGGTACTTAAATTTATCAGTTAATCCTTCATCGAGATAATCTATTTCCTGTTGCTTCCGGTTAATAAAATCAAAAGGGTTGAGAAAAACACTACTTTTCTTAATCCGGGAAAATAATTCCATTACAGAATTTAATTTATAATGGATATTCTGCGTAAGCTGTATCTGATAATTTTTTAACCGATAAGTCAATTCTTCTTTGTTTTTTACGACTAACTCCGCTGCTGCCGAAGGTGTAGGAGCGCGTAAATCAGCAACAAAATCAGCAACAGTATAATCTGTTTCATGCCCTACCGCTGAAATAATAGGAATCTTAGAACGATAAATGGCTCGGGCAACAATTTCTTCGTTAAACGCCCATAAATCTTCATACGAGCCTCCACCACGACCTACAATCAACACATCTAAATAAGCAAAACTACTATTTAAATTATCTATTGCCCCGGAAATATCTCCCGCCGCATTATCCCCTTGTACATGCACAGGATAAATCAATATCTCTACATTAGCAAAACGACGTTCAATCACGGACAAAATATCCCGTACGGCCGCTCCCGTAGGAGAAGTTACCACTCCAATCCTCTGCGGTAAAAAAGGAATTTTTTGTTTTTTTTCTGCATCAAACAGCCCTTCTTTTTTTAATTTTTCCTTTAATTGCTCAAAAGCAAGCTGTAACGCTCCTTTACCCTGTGGTTCCATTAAAGAAATAATTATCTGATACTGGCCCCGTTTAGTAAAACAGGTTAATTTTCCCCTAACCATTACTTTCATTCCATCTTCCGGCACAAACTTTAAAGCAAAAGTCATTCCCCTATAAATTATTGCACTTATTTGAGCCGTTTCATCTTTTAGTGAAAAATACATATGCCCTGAAGAATGCAATTTAAAATTGGATATTTCCCCTTCCACCAATATTTCAGGAAAAGAATCTTCCAATAAATTCTTTACTATCTGATTAGCCTGAGTAACAGTATAAATTTTTCTATTTTCCATTTTTCTAATTCTTTTCTCCAATTATACAACTAACATTCCCTACAAACTAAAACTGCTTGTTAAATAAAGAAATGGGTACTATCGTTTTTCCCCCTAACGCATCCATATATACATCTTTTTCCCGGTCAAGGTAAAAAGGGATACCCACCATTTTAGATGAAATAATCTTAATCTTATAATTAATTCTACTTAAAGAAACAATTGTTTCGTTTTCTAAAGACAAAAATATTAATTCAACTAAATCTTCCGCCTCTTCTCTCGACAAAAAACATTTTTGCATGGGATAAAAATTAGGGCTCAAATTGTATTGGGGACAAAAACGCATAAACAATTTGGAAGTCCGGCTAATATAACCAAAGTCATCCGTTCCCCATAATCCCGCTACATGAT
>CBDUZB010000106.1:0-5542 GCA_965371605.1 uncultured bacterium | reverse complement strand
CTTTGTGCCTGTCGTTGTCTTCGTCTTTATCTTTATCTCTGTTTCGTCCTTCGTCCCTCGTCTTTGTCTGCCTCTGTGCCTGTCTTTTACTTCTTATACTCTTTTCTTTCCCAATTATAAATTTCTTCCTCAGGAAAAAAGAAATCTATTTCTCTTTGAGCAGATTTAGGCGAATCAGAACAGTGAATAATATTATGCCGATTATCACCGGCATACATCTTTCTTATTGTGCCTTCTTCTGCTAAATCAGGATTAGTATTACCTACAATCTTTCGCAATCCGGATATTATTTCATCCCCCTGCCAAATCATTACTAAAGAAGGATTTGAAGACATAAAAGAAACCAATGGAGAATAAAACTCCTTTCCCTGATGTTCTTCATAAAATAGTTCCGCCCTTTTCTTGTCTAAAAAAAACATCCTGCAAGCCACCATTTTAAAATTTTCTTTCTCCAAAAAAGTAATGATTTTTCCTGCTATTTTTTTACTTAATCCGTCCGGCTTAATTATTACCAAAGTCTGGTTCATTATTCTTTTCCTTTTCTATTAATTTCATACAAATCATTTCCTTTGGTATCTATTCCCACAATGACAGGAAAATTCTCTACCTCCAACCTGTAAACAGCTTCACATCCCAAATCAGAATACGCAACCAATTCTTTTTTAATTATACACTTTGAATACAAAGCTCCACAACCTCCGTAAGCAATAAAATAAATTGCTCTATGTTTTTTTATTTCTTCCCTAACGGCTACAGAACGTTCCCCTTTCCCAATCATTCCTTTTAGCCCATATTTCAATAACAAAGGCGTGAAAGCATCCATTCTATAACTGGTAGTCGGACCTACTGACCCAATAATCCTGCCTGGTTTAGCCGGTGTTGCTCCCGTATAATAAATTACCTGATTTCTAAAATCAAAAAAATCTTTGGTTTTACCTTTTAGCCCTACCTTTTTGATACCATCAACAATTCGTTTATGAGCCTGATCTCTGGCAGTATAAAGAATACCATTGATTAAAATTTTTTGCCCCACCTTTAACTTACAAAATTTTTCCGTATCAAAAGGGAGATATATTTTCGTATCCATAATTCATCCTATCATCAAATTTCTACTTCCCTGTACCTATTTGCCCAACAGGAAATATTTACCGCTACCGGCAGCCCGGCAATATGAGTAGGATATGTTCTAATATATACCCCTAAAGCAGTAACCTTTCCGCCTAAACCTGCCGGACCAATATTCAGCTTGTTTATTTCCTCCAAACACTCCCGTTCTAATTCCTTAATTTTTTTGTTTTTAACTAAACTTTTAGTCCCTAAAACCAAAGCTCCCTTAGCCATTAAAACAGCCTTATCCATTGTTCCCCCTATTCCTACTCCAACCATAATAGGAGGACAGGGATTAGCTCCTGCTTTTTTTACTGTTTCTACGATAAATTTTTTTATTTCCCCATTTCCTGCCGCGGGAGTAAACATCTTTACCGCACCCATATTTTCACAACCAAATCCTTTAATGGAAAGAATGATTTTTATTTTATCTCCGGGTACAATCCTGGTATAAATAACAGCAGGCGTATTATCCTGTGTGTTTTCCCTGGTTAAAGGGTCTACAACCGATTTACGCAAATACCCTTCCTTATACCCCCTCCTTACCCCTTCCTGAACAGCTGCTTCTAAATCAGTATTTGCATTATTTTTTTTCTGTTGAATTTTTACTTTTGCACCGATCCGGACAAAAACCAACACCATCCCGGTATCCTGACAAAGAGGAATTTTAAGTTTTGAAGCAATTTTACAATTTTCTATTATCTGAAAAAGAACTTGTTTGGATAAATTTGCCCGTTCAGCTTTATAACTACTTTTTAATAATTTAAGAACCCGGGGAGACAAAAAATAATTTGCCTCTATGCATAAATTCTTTACCGTCTCAGTAATTACATCCGTATCTATTTGTCTCAAAACTTAGCTTCCACTCCTTTAATCCTTGCCACTTTATTTTCAACAGCCGCTTTAGCTACTGCGCCGGCAACAACTTTCCCTACCTGCAAGTTATCAACCGAGGGAATAAATTTATCTTCCGATAAATCATTTTCCGGAATTAAATCCGCAAGAGCAAAGGCAGCAGCATATTTCATATCCTCAGTAATACGACTCGCCCGAACATCCAATGCCCCTCTCATAACCCCCGGAAAAGCCAGCACATTATTAATCTGATTGGGATAATCAGAACGCCCCGTAGCTAACAATCTTGCTCCTGCTTTTTTAGCTTCCTCCGGCATTATTTCCGGAGTGGGATTAGCCATAGCAAAAATGATAGGGTCATCTTCCATTTTTTGTATCATTTCTTTAGTTAAAACATTGGCTACAGAAACACCAAGAAAAACGTTTCTGTCCTTTATCACCTCTTCTAACGGCCCTTTTATTTGTTTTTTATTAGTAAGTAAAGCTGTTTTCTCTTTTTCCGGATTCATCCCCTGGTTTCTTCCCTGATAAACAGCCCCCTGGGTATCACAAAGAATAACATCTTCGATTCCATATTCCACTAAAAATTTAGTAATTGCAATCCCTGCTGCACCTGCACCATTAACTATTACCTTTGCCTCATCTATTTTTCTGTTACTTAATTTCAAAGCATTAATTAACCCTGCCAAAACAACAATTGCCGTTCCGTGCTGGTCATCATGAAAAACAGGAATATCCAATTCTTCTATCAATCTTTTTTCTATTTCGAAACAACGGGGAGAAGAAATATCTTCCAGATTTATTCCCCCAAAAGAAGGGGATATATTTTTAACTACTTTTATAATTTCCTCTGTATCCTGGGTAGCCAAACAAACGGGGAAAGCATCTACATTGCCAAATTCCTTAAACAAAATAGCCTTACCTTCCATCACCGGTAAAGCAGCAAAAGAACCTATATTTCCTAAACCCAAAACCGCTGAACCATCTGTAACAATGGCAATCATATTTCCCGTAGAACAATAATCATACACCAGCTCTTTGTTTTTATTTATTTCCAGACAAGGCCAGGCTACTCCCGGGGTATAAAGCAATTGCAAGTTATCCCTGTTTATCTGAATTTTACTTTGTACAGATATCTTGCCCTGATATTCTTTATGTATTTCCAGTGCTTTTTTCTTTAATTCATTAACATTCATCGTTTTTTATCCTTTTTATAATTGCATCAGTCATCTCTGCCGTACCTACCGAACTTGAATCACTTTTGCCTCTTTTTAAATCATAAGTTACAAATTTTCCTTCCGCAATAACCCCAGCTACTGCTTTTTCTAATCTATTCGCTGCTTCATTTTCTTTTATGAATTTTAACATCATTACCCCTGACAAAATCATTGCGGTCGGATTAACCTTGTTCTGATTTTTATATTTAGGAGCACTACCGTGGGTGGGCTCAAAAAGAGCAAGTTCATCACCCAAATTAGCCCCCGGAGTTACCCCTAATCCTCCCACTAATCCCGCACATAAATCAGAAACTATATCTCCGTAAAGATTGGGAAGAACTATTACATCATAAAGCAGGGGCTTCTGTACTAACTGCATACACATATTATCTACGATACGGTCTTCAAATTCAATATCGGAATAATCTTTTGCTACCTGGCGAGCTGCTTCCAAAAAAAGCCCATCCGTATATTTCATTATGTTTGCTTTATGCACGGCAGTAACCTTTCTGCGATTATTTTTTCTCGCATATTCAAAAGCAAATCTTGTGATTTTTTCAGAGGCTGAATAAGAAATAGGTTTTATGCTTATTGCTGTATCCTTCTTCATTTCCGCATTTTTTTTACTTTTTATAAAATCCATAAGTTCCTGCGTTTCTTTCTCTCCTTCTTTAAATTCTATCCCGGCATAAAGGTCTTCAGTGTTTTCGCGAACAACAACTAAATCAATATCAGCATAATTTGAACTAACCCCCGGATATGATTTGCAAGGACGCAAACAAGCATATAAATCTAACTTCTTTCTCAAACTAACATTAACACTACGAAAACCTTTCCCTACCGGTGTAGTAATCGGGCCTTTTATTGCCACCTTGTTTTTCCTTATTGCTGCCAGCACTTTATCAGGTAAAGGTGTCCCTTCTTTTTCCATTACCTCTACTCCGGCATGAACTTCCTCCCACTTAATATCTACTCCTGTCGCTTCAATACAACGCTTGGTCATCTCTGTGATTTCCGGGCCAATTCCATCCCCC
This sequence comes from uncultured bacterium, assembly GCA_965371605.1. Lineage (GTDB taxonomy): Bacteria > CBDUZB01 > JAGLHV01 > JAGLHV01 > JAGLHV01 > JAGLHV01. The sequence continues at coordinate 1,329 of CBDUZB010000106.1, read as the reverse complement.
GGAATTAAAGTAATAACATGCATGAAAAACTCCTTTTAATTATAATTTTAAAATTTAAAAATTTTTAAGCATTCTTAAATTATTGTACACTAATTTAAAAATGAAGGTAAAATATGTTTCAAACGATATAGCAAGTTTTTCAACTCATAATTGTCTGTTGCCTTTTTCTTTTGCTATTTGCCATTCGCAGTCTTTTGTTTTTGTCTTTTAATTTTTTTAAACTTATAACTAATAACTCGTAACTTATAACTGTCGTTTCTGTCTATGGACTATCGACTGCTAAAGCAAAGCGACAGTCTCGCCAGTCAGTATGGCGGGTCGACTATGTACTAAATCTGTTTTTGTCTTTTACCTTTGTACCTTTTCTTTTTCTTTTAACTGTCTTTACAACTTATAATTAATAACTAATAACTTATAGCTGTAGTTCCTGTCTATGGACTATGGACTATGGACTATGGACTATGGACTATGGACTATGGACTTTTGTGTGTCTTTTAACTTTGTGCCTGTCTTTCGTCTATGGACTATGGACTGTCGTTAGTCTTTGTATCGGTTAAATCTTAACAGTAAAAAAAATTATTATAATTTAAATCCTTTGTGTTTTTTTATATGTTCTACCAACCCGCCGTCCTTTAATAAAACCTGCATTGTTTCCGGTAATGCTTTTATATCTATTGTTTTTTCTTTCGTTAAATTAACTAATTTTCCATTAGCCAAATCAATTTCCAATTTGTCACCTTCCTCTAACTCATCAGTATTACATTCAATCAAGGGCAATCCAATATTAAAAGCATTACGATAAAAAATTCGGGCAAATGACTTAGCAATTACCAAAGAAATTTTTGCATACTTTATTGCCTGAGGAGCCTGTTCGCGGGATGAACCACAACCAAAATTAACCCCGGCTACAATAAAATCCCCTGCCTCTATCCGTTTATAAAAATCAGGTTCTATATCTTCCATTACATGCTCTGCAAGCTTGACAGGATCCTGAATTTTAAATTTATATCTACCGGAAATAATATAATCAGTATTAATATTGTCAAACTCTTTGATTCTTCTTGCTTTACCTTTAAAAATCATATTTGTCTCCTTTAACTTATAAGAAACTACTTTTTTACACAATTGTCACAAATAGCTATAAATCCCCCCAACCCCCTTTTTCAAAGGGGGAAAACTATTGTTTTAAACTCCCAGCTTCAAACTCCAAAATCCCAAATTTTTTTAAACCCTATTTTTTTATCTTTTATTTTTTAACCAATTTAAACCAATATAACCAATGCACCGTCTTTTAACTGTCTTATTTTTTCAAACCCAATTCCGCCGTCG
>CBDUZB010000105.1:0-5548 GCA_965371605.1 uncultured bacterium | reverse complement strand
AGAAACTACAGTTATTAGTTACTAGTTATGAGTTATAAGTTAAAGAAATAAAAAACAAAGACAAAAGAATAAATGCTAAATTCAAAATCCGAAATATTAAATCCGCCTTAAAGACCGGCGAGACTTCCGCTCCGCTCCAGCAAAACTAATTAAACTGTCTTTCTATACACATTCCATTCTTCCCTGCTGTATTTTGTTTCTCTTAACTCCTGTGCTAAATTTTTTTCCTCAAGGCTCAGCTCTTCCTCCTTTAAGTTAACCGAGAAAGTCTCCCTGAAAGATTCTGCAAGTTTAGTTTGTAACTCATTAAATCCAACTTCCTTTCCCATTACTTCTGCAAGAGAACATATCCCCTTTTTTATTCCTCCCGAATTTTTCTTTAAAAAAGGAGTAACTTTGTCTATGTTTAATTTTAAAGGAATCGAGCCGTGTTGAAAAATAAAATTCTTTCGTCTTTTTTGTGCATTACCCCCTATTTTTTTTCCATTAATAAGAATATCATATTCCTCTTTGGAAGCAAAGCAAAAACTGGAAGGTTCTCCTAGTTTTTCATCTTTCCCCTGTTTCTCCACGGCAAAATAAGAATTTAAACCTAATTTTTTATACATATTAATTAAAAATGAACAGATTGTTTTATAGGAACCTTTTACCCCGGGAAACATCCCCATTTCTTCCCGGGAACAAATAAGGCTGTAAGTTACTTCCTGATGATGAAAAATTATTCCACCGCCGGTGAGCCTTCTTACAAATTTAATACCTTGTTGGTTACACTTTTCTACATCCAGTTCCTGCCGGGCATCCTGGAAATAACCCAGGGAAAAAGCAGAAGGCTTCCACCCATAAATCCTTAATGTCGGAGGAGTATTCCCTCCATAATGTTCAATCAAGAGCGATTCATCTATAGCCATATTGTTATAAGGGTCACTAAATCCTGATTGAATTAACCGCCACTTTTTATTTTTCATTTTATATTTTTTGTCTCTTTCGTAAATAAATTAAAAATTTAGATGTTAGAGTTAAAAGAAAATTGCTTAATAAAGACAGAATATATTTCTCTCTCTGTGACTGTCTTTATCTGTGTCTTTTGTTTTTAATTTAGTATTTTGGATTTAGTATTTATCTTTTGTCTTTATCAAAAATATTACTCTTCCCATTTTAGATTGAGTTCCCTCGCTGCTTTGGTCTCATCAAGCCTTAAAACAGGAGTATTTAAAGGAGCTTCTTTTATTTTTTCCGGGTGGGATTTTGCTAACCGGGCAATTTCAATCATCACCTCAATAAATTTATCCAGTGTTTGTTTTGATTCTGTTTCGGTAGGTTCAATCATAATAGATTCTTTGACACTAATCGGAAAATATATTGTCGGAGGATGAAATCCTTTATCAATTAAATATTTAGCAATATCCACGGCACGCACACCTTTTTTAACCTGCCGTAAAGCACTACATACACATTCATGCATACAAATATTCGAGAAAGGGAAATCATAATATTTTTTTAACCGGCTCCTACAATAATTAGCATTAAGTACAGCAATATCACTAACATCCATTAATCCTGATTTCCCCAAAACTAGTATATAAGCGTAGGCTTTCAAAATTACCATAAAATTACCATAAAAAGGAGCAACAGCACCTATTGAGTCTTTGTAATTATATTTTAATTCAAATGTTCCTTTTTCCTTTTTTATCAATCTGGGTTCAGGTAAAAACGGAGAAAGTTTTTTATTAACACCAACCGGGCCTGACCCCGGGCCACCTCCTCCATGGGGAGTAGCAAATGTCTTATGTAAATTCAAATGTACTACATCAAAGCCAATATCACCGGGCCTGCATTTACCTAATATTGCATTAAAATTTGCACCGTCATAATAAACAAGAGCGTCTACACTATGGGCTAAATCGGTAATTTCTTTTATTCGAGGATTAAAAAGCCCTAAAGTATTGGGACAGGTCAACATAACCGCAGCTACTTCCAAATTCAGCTTATTTTTAAACTCTTCCATATCCATATATCCCTGACTATCCGTAGGAACAACAATTACTTCATAACCCAGTAGTCCGGCACTGGCAGGATTAGTTCCATGTGAAGAATCCGGAACAATTACATATTTTTTTTTATTTTCTTTTTTTCTATGATAGGCATTAATTAGAAGCAACCCGGTAAATTCCCCGTGTGCCCCGGCCAAAGGCTGCAGAGTAAATTCATCCATTCCGGTAATTTCAGAAAGAAACCTTTCCGTACGATAAATAACTTCTAAAGCACCCTGCACAAGTTTTTCCCCGGAATAAATTTGGGGAAATAAAGGATGTAAATCAGTAAATCCTTCCATCGCAGCAGCCTCTTCGGTAAATTTGGGATTATATTTCATAGTACATGAACCTAAAGGATAAAAATGGGTATCTACACAAAAATTCAACCTGGAAAGATTAGTAAAATGCCTGACCACATCCAACTCGGATACTTCAGGTAAAGAAGCTTTTTCCGTACGTAAATATTTTTCTTCTATTTTCTGTTGAGGAACATCAGAATCCGGTATTTTTATTCCCCGTCGCCCTTTTTCGCTTTTTTCAAAAATCAATTGCATAAAACTTCCTCCATTGCGGCAACAAATTGTACAATTTCTTCCTTAGTTCTTTTCTCAGTTACCGTTACCAAAAGACAATTATCCATATTTTCATAGTATTTTCCTAAAGGAAAACCGGCAATAAATCCTTTTTTTAACATCTCTTTTATTACTTCTTTTGCCTTCATCGGAAATTCAATCATAAATTCATTAAAAACAGGCAAATTCTTTTCAATTTTTATGCCTTTTATTTTACCTAATAAGTTTTTAGTAAATATAGCTTTATTAAAATTCAAACCGGCAACCTCCGATAAACCATCCTTTCCCATAACAGAAAGATAAATAATTGCCCTTAGAGCACACAAAGCATTGTTGGAACAAATATTAGAAGTAGCTTTTGCCCTCTTAATATGTTGTTCTCTTGCCTGTAAGGTTAAAACAAATCCCCTTTTATTATCCTTATCCACTGTTGCCCCCACGATACGGCCAGGCATTTTTCGCACAAAATCCTTCCTGGTTGCCATAAATCCCAGGTAAGGGCCGCCAAAACTAAGGGGCAAACCCAAGCTCTGCCCTTCACCAACAACTATATCGAACCCCATTTCTTTGGGTGTTTTTAAAACACCCAAAGACAAAGGATAAACAGAACCGATCACCAATGATCCATAATAATGCAAAGGTTCTATAATATCAGAGTAATCGTCAATAACACCAAAAAAATCAGGATTTTGTAAAACTACAGCAACAACATTATTATCCAAATGCTGATAAATATAAGATCTTTTGTCCTGACCAAACTTAACTGGTATTTCTACAATTTTTATTGGTTGACTCTTCATATAGGTAGAAACAATAGCTCTATGGATAGGATTTACATTTTCATCTATAATTACTTTATTCTTTCCGGTGATTTTTACAGCCATCATTATTGCTTCTGCCAATGCTGTCCCTCCGTCATATAATGACGCATTAGATACTTCCATCCCGGTTAAATTACAAATAGCCGTTTGATATTCATAAATAGATTGTAAAGTACCCTGTGCACATTCTGATTGATAAGGGGTGTAATTTGTATAAAATTCCGGCCGGTCAGCCAACCTACCTACCACCGCAGGTATATAGTGGTCATAAAAACCTGCTCCCATAAAATTTATTGGGGAAATATTTTTTGAGGCAAGCTTTTTAAAATAACTCATTACTTCCTGCTCGGATTTACCTTCGGGGATATCAAATGATTTTGCTCTCAAAGAAGAATTTATATCACCGAAAAGCTCTTCAATAGAAGTTACTCCTATTTCCTTCAGCATTTGTTTTATTTCTTCTGTAGTATGGGGAATATAATTCATTTTGATAACTGCTCCAAATATTGGCAATAATCAGAACTGCTCATTAGATTAGATTTTTCATTTTCATCGGTAATTTCTATCTGTACTAACCATCCTTCACTGTAAGGAGATTGATTAATTTTTTCAGGAGAAGCAGAAAGGATATCATTTACTTTTACCACCTTCCCCGAAAGGGGTATATAAATATCAGAAGCTGCTTTCACTGATTCAATAGAAATAAAAACACTATTTTGCTTAAATATGCCTCCTACTTCAGGTAGTTCTACAAAAGTAATATCCCCCAAGGAATTCTGAGCATAATCTGTAATCCCTACTGTTCCTAAATTCCCTTCCATCCTTACCCATTCATGTTCCTTTGTATAAAAAAGATTATCAGGCACATTATTATTCATTGTTTTGGTTTTCTCCTCTTTTTTTAGTTTTTTAATGAACCTTGTTTATAAAATGGCTTATCCGTAATAATAGCGGAAATTTCCCTCTTTCCTTCTTTAAGCATAATATTTAAATTTTTTCCTTCACACCCGGTTTGAACATATCCCATTCCTATCCCACAGGCTAAACTGGGAGAAAAAGAACCACTGCTTACTATTCCTATTTCCTGATTATTTAAAAAAATCTTATCATTATGGCGGGGAGCCTGACGGGTATTAGTGATAAAACAAACAAGTTTTTTACTTAACCCTTTTTCCTTTTGTTTTAGGAGAGCATCCCGACCAATAAAACTTTTGTTGAAATCTATGAAACATTCCAATCCTGCCTCTAAAGGAGTAATTTGTTCACTTATATCCTGACCACAAAGACTGTAACCCATTTCCAGTCTTAAGGTATCCCTCGCTCCTAATCCCGCCGGTTCTACTCTTTTATCCGACAAAAGAGATGCCCAGAGTTGAACTATTTTTTCTATGCTTAAATACAATTCGTATCCTAACTCTCCGGTATAGCCGGTGCGGCTTACAATGGCTTTTTCTCCCTGAAATAAAAAATGACCAAAATTATAAAACTTAAGTTTATCTAACAAAGAAGCATCCATATATGATTTAAGTATTTCCCGCGAAAGAGGACCCTGTAAATCAATCTTTCCCAATTTTGCCGAAACATTTTCTAATCTGTAATCTCCTGAAAGATGTTTTCTGATATGTTCCTCATCCTTTTGGGTGGAAGCAGCATTAACTACCAACATATATTCCTCATTATTTATTTTATAAACAACCAAGTCATCAATTATCTTTCCCTCTTCATTTAATATAAAACCGTAACGGCATTTATTATCCTGCATCTTATTCAAATTAATAGTGACGATTTTATCCAGATTAGTTTTTTGCGGGTCTCCGCAAATAATAATTTCACCCATATGACAAATATCAAAAAGTGACGCCGACTTTCTAGTCCAGTGATGTTCAGCAATAATACCTTTATATTGAATAGGCATTGACCACCCGCCAAAAGGTCCTAACCGCGCTCCTAATTTTATATGTTCTTCGTTTAAGGGAGATAATTTTAAGTTCATAGAATGATAACCTCCAAAGATAAAAACAGATTTAGTCCATAGATAGAAACTACAGTTATTAGTTAATAGTTATGAGTTATAAGTTAAAGAAATAAAAAACAAAGACAAAAAACAGTGCATTGGTTTTAT
>CBDUZB010000104.1:0-5579 GCA_965371605.1 uncultured bacterium | reverse complement strand
AGTCCATAGTCGACAGTCGATAGTCCATAGACAAAGACAACAGACGAAAGACGAAAGACGAAACAAAGACAACAGACAAAAGACAACGGATAACAGAAAGTTATAAGTTACGAGTTATTAGTTATAAGTTAAAGAATAAAAAGGCACAAAGGCATCGAGGCACAAAGGCACAAAGTTAAAGAACTAAAAAGACTAAAGACAACTTCAAAATTCAAAAAAAAGACAAAAGATAAAAAAGTTTGAAGTTTGAGTTTGGGATTTGGGAGTTAAAAAAAATAGTCCATAGACAAAAGACAAAAAAAAATAGTTCAAACTAATTAAATAAATTGGAGGAAATAAAAATGATTGGAGAATTAAGCGAGGATTTATTAGAAGCGGTTCTTGAGACTATACCTGTTGAATTTTCTGTTCTTGATGCAAATGATAAAGTAGTAGCATGGAATAAACATAACACGCGTATTTTTAAAAGAGCTACTGTTGTTATCGGCAAGGATGTTTGTGACTGTCATCCTAAAAAGAGCCAAAACAAAGTGGAAGAAATTTTGCGCGAAATGAAAGAAGGGAAAAGGGATAAAGCTCGTTTTTGGCTTGATATGCCTTTTTCTCCAAAGGGTGAGAAACAAAAAATCTTGATTGAATATTATGCATTAAGAGATTCTGAAGGGAAGTATTTGGGTTGTCTGGAAGCGACTCAAAATATAGGAGAAATACAAGCTATCATCGGTGAAAAAAGGTTGCTTGATTAGAGATGGCATTTAATCCAATTTAATATATGGAGGAAAAATGAGGACTGGCAAAAGGATTATGATTGGTGGTTTGGGGGCATTAACCCCGGTAATAATGAACTTGTTGGTTGTTGATTTGAATGTGCTTCTGGTGAAGCTTACTTTTCTTTCTTTTCTTGGGTATTTTATTCGGGTAATAGTTCTTTTCTATTTGGGTGGTCTTACCGCTTTTCTTCACAAAAAAGAAAACAGTGTGGTAAAAATTTTTGAATTGGGGATAGTCGCTCCGGCGCTAATTACTGCTATGATTAATGCAGGGAATATTGAGATTCCTAAGGTGGCTGATGGAACGGCTCATGTTTCAATTAGTTTCGTTTCTCCGGTTTATGCTCAGCCGATTGAAGGCCTTACAAGAGAAGAACCGGAGGAAGAATCAATGGAAAAATCAATAGAAGAATCAAGAGAAAGTATCAAGACGAAGACATTTTCTCTGCCGGAAGAAAGTTCTGTTCAACAATTTTGGCGGGGACTGACCGGTTCAACCCCTAAAAAAGTCTGGTTTATAATCGTAGGTTCGCATCAAAAACTTAAAGATGCCAAAGAACAAGTAAAACAAATTGCCGACGAAGAAAAAGGTTTTACATCTGAAATATTTGACCCGTATGGAGAAAATCCATATTACGCAGTAGTTATAGGAGCTAATTTAACTTATAAAGAGGCCCGGCAGCTGCGTCAGGAAGCGATTACTGCCGGATTTTCCAAAGATATTTATTTGTGGACGTTTCCTAAATAAATGCTAACAATTGATAAAAAACAGATTATAAATTTCCAAATACACTTTGAATATAGGCTGTTCAACGAAATGAAATTATAAGGGATTTTTATAATAAAAAAGAAAGCTCATTTTTATATGCTTATCTGAATTTTAAAAGAATACAGATTTGTATTAATTACCACAATTTTTTATAACCGGTAGACAGTGGGATAACATTAACAATTGATTGTTTTTTATGATATATTATAAAACAATTAAGGAGTAACGATGAAAAATCAAACAAAATCACTTTTTAACGGGATAGCTTTGTTTTTGATTGTTATATTACTATTTATTCTTTTTAATTTCTTGTTGTCTCAAATAAAAATTAATTCTCCTGAAAATCAATTGACCTTTAAGGTTGCTTTGTTATTAACCATATTTTTTGGAGGATTTGGTGGTATATTACAAACTTTAAAAAACTTATTTGAAGATACAGAAAAAATTATTTTCGAAAATTTTAATTCTATTTTAGTTGGATTCCTTAGTGGTGTAGGAGGAGCTTTTGCTGTAAATTATTTGTTTATAATAATAAGTAAAATAGAATACACCAATGATTTAAAAAATATTATGTCATTAATTGGTTTAAATACTATTGCCGGGTTTTTGGGATATAGAGCTCTGTCAGGAATGGCAGGTAAAATAGAAAGGGAATTTCAAGAAGTTAAACGGGATGCAGCTAAGGTTAATAAAGAGACTAAAGAATTAATAAGCTTAAACAATGCTCTTAGTGATGCTGCCCTGGCATTAGAAGAAAATATGCCGGCTGACTTACAGGATGCGATAGATGGCTTATTACCGTTCCAGAAAAAATTCCCTGCTGACCGAAAAACAGCGATTCTTCTTGGCAGGCTTTATAAAAGAGTAAACAATCATGAAAAAGCAATAGAAATTTTATCTTTATTTATTGATGATAAGAAAGAAACGAAAACTGTAGATGATGATTATGCTGATGTGTTATATAATAGAGCTTGTTATAATATATTGCTTTTTTCTAAATTAAGAAAAGAAGGAGAAATAAAAAGAAGCGAATTTATTAAGAAAGAAGGGATTTCTGATTTAGAGAAGTCTGTTAATTTAAGACCCCTTAATAAAAAAGATGCTGAAATAGATAAAGACTTTGACAATATACGAGACAATGATGATTTCAAAAGGATTGTTGGATAATAAAAAAACCTTGTTTTTTATAAACAAGGTTCCAACTTTTCACTATCAAACATTAAAAAATCTTTAAATTAGTGAGTTTTATCTTTAGGCATTACATTTGCCTCCTTTAACTACCTGTTATAAATATACCAAATTTTGATATGTTTGTCAAGTTTTTAAACAGTGATTTAACACGATAGAATAAGCAGTGAATAACGAATGTTAACTGATTAATTGCTAAAAGTCAAGTACTTTTTACTGCTTTGTCCTAGTTTCGCTTGACAAGAGGTTTTTAGTTATGTTAAAGTAAGCGGAACTTTGTTGAGGTAAAAGATAATTAATCTTCCCGGAGGTATAATTTTAATTAAAAAATGAAGAAGAAGAACGATGAATATTATATGGAAAAGGTTTTGGCCTTAGCCGAAAAAGGCAGAAAAGAAGTTGCTCCTAATCCTTTGGTGGGATGTCTTATCGTGAAAGGTAATCGGATTATCGGTAAAGGCTACCATCGTTTTTTTGGTGGTGCACATGCAGAGGTATATGCCCTGAATGATGCTCGGGAAAAAAGTAAAAATGCTACAATGTATGTTAATTTAGAACCTTGTTGTCATATAGGTAAAACTCATGCCTGCACGGATAAAATAATAAAAGCCGGTATAAAAAAAGTTGTTATCGGGATGAAAGACCCCAATGATTTGGTTGATGGGAAAGGAATAAAAAAATTAGAAACGAACGGGATTAAAGTCAAGGTGGGTGTTCTTAAAAAGCAAACGGAAGAACTTAATAAATTTTATTTAAAGCGGGTTAAAACGAAGAAACCTTTTGTAATATTAAAAACAGCGGAGAGTATTGATGGAAAAATTGCCACTTCTCAGGGAGAATCCCGTTGGATAACGGGAGAAAAGTCTCGTAGATATGTTCATCGAATTAGAAGTTGGGTGGATGCTGTTTTAGTGGGAATAAATACGATTGTCAAGGATGATCCTTGTTTGACCTGCAGGATTGAAGGTAAACGGAAAGATAGGCCGGTTAGAATTGTTTTGGATTCCCATTTAAGAATTCCCTTGAATGCTAATGTAATTGATAATAGTGTTCCCACGATTATTGTTACTACAAAATACGCGGCCAGTGAAAAGGTTGATTTGCTTACAAGGAAAGGGATTAAAGTTTTAATCGTTAAGGAAAAAGAAAAAAGAATTGATTTTAAAAGTTTAATAAAAAAATTAGGAACTTTGGATATTTTTAGCATAATGATTGAAGGTGGCGGAGAAATAAATGCTGCAGCATTAGAGTCAGGAATAGTCGACAAAGTTTTGTTTTTTTTATCGCCTAAAATAATCGGGGGGAAAAAATCCCCGACTTCCGTAGACGGAAAAGGAATATATAAACTTAACGAGGCAATTAGCCTGAAAGACATAAAAATACATAGACTTGACAATGATATTTTAATAGAAGGATATATTTAAAGATATTTTTTTGGAGAAAGAGATAATGTTTACCGGAATTGTTGAAGATTTAGGGGTAGTTAGAAGTGTCGAATTTAGACAGTTTACCATAGAAACTAAATTAAAAGGGTGGAAAACAGGCGATAGTGTTAGTGTAAACGGTATTTGTTTAACTGTCGTTAAAATTATTCCTATCGAGAACCTTTTTTATTCACTTGTTTTGGATGTAATGCCGGAAACAATAAAAAAAACCAATTTAGCTGAATGGAAGGCAGGAGGCGGAATAAATCTGGAAAGAGCAGTCTGTTTAGGGGAACGTTTAAATGGCCATATTGTAACAGGGCATATTGATGGAATAGGAATAATTCTAAAAGTTGAAACGGAAGAAAATGCGAAACTAATGAAAATTTCTATTTCCGGAGAAATGCTTAAATACATAGTTCCTAAAGGTTCTATTGCTGTGGATGGTATTAGTTTAACCGTGGTTAGTATCGGCAAGGATTGTTTTACTGTTTCTCTCATTCCTTATACTATCAAGCATACAACATTGAATTTTAAAAGAGAAAATGATAAAGTTAATATAGAAACGGATATTTTGGCAAAATATATTGAACAAATAAAAAAAACAGAAAATGCCCGAGCGACGGGGAATGAGATAAACGAAAATTATTTAGAAAAATACGGTTTTATTTGATTTTTTAATTGAGGAATTAAAATGAAATTTAACACTATTAGTGAGGTTATAAAAGACATTAAAAAAGGGAAAATGATCGTTGTCGTTGACGATGAGAACAGGGAAAACGAAGGGGATTTGGTTATGGCAGCATCCTTTGTTACTCCGGAGGCGATAAATTTTATGGCTCGTTTTGGCCGCGGATTAATTTGCTTGCCTATTATTGGTGAACGGTTGGACGAGTTAAAGATTCATCCGATGGTTTCTGATGGAGTAGAATTAAGGGAGGCAGCTTTTACTGTTTCGATAGATGCAAAAAAGGGAACTACTACTGGTATTTCCGCTAATGACCGGGCAATTACCATAAAAACAATGCTTAAACCAAAAACAACCGGGCATGATTTAGCCAGGCCGGGGCATATATTCCCTTTGCGTTATCGGGAAGGCGGTGTTTTAGTGCGTGCAGGGCATACGGAAGCAGCAGTGGATTTTGCTAAATTAGCCGGGTTGTATCCGGCAGGGGTAATTTGTGAGATAATGAATGAAGATGGAACGATGGCTCGTTTACCTCAATTATTAACTTTTGCCAAAAAACATAAGCTTAAGATTGTTACCATTGCCGATCTAATCGAATATAAACGCCGGACGGAAAAATTAGTGAAATTAGTCGTTACTACTAATTTTCCGACTAAAGCGGGCAATTTTAAAATGTTTGTTTATGAATCCATTTTGGATTCGTCCTGTCATATAGCCCTGGTTAAGGGAAAAGTGAAAGG
>CBDUZB010000103.1:0-5634 GCA_965371605.1 uncultured bacterium | reverse complement strand
TTTTTCTCTTTTTGCCTTCGGTAACCCGGCTACCCGTCATTACTTAGTAACGGGTCCGCAGCTTTGCGCCCCACCCTTACAGATGGTTTGCCTTTATCGGTGTAAAATTTTGAAAGAACATATACTCTAATTCTTCTTCACTTTAAAAATAGCACGGTTTTTCAGGTTTGTCAAGACATATTGTAGAGGAAAAAAATGCTTTTTGAGGATGAAAATTTTTAAACTTTTAACTATCGTAATTCTTTATACGGTAAACGCAGTATTAATTTTTTTTATCCGTTCCTTAATGTCTTTTAAAGAATTACATATTTTAACAAACTCTTCACTACCGGACGATTTTTTAGAAATATTTTCATCAATCATTTCTATTTCTTTACTAATCAATTCCACATTTTCTCTTTCTTTTACAATCTCATCTCGCATAAATTTGATTACGCAATTTAATTTTTCTGATAGTTCCTGTAATTCGTCATTTTTCCGTAAAACTACTTTTTGACTTAAATTTCCTTCCATCAATTTATCAAAAATTTTTTCAAAACGATACATAGGCCCGGCAACCCTATGGGATACCAGAATGCTAAGCCCTACTCCTATAACAAAAAGCAGTAAAACCCACGATGTTAATAATACTTTAAAAACATTAACTTCTACTAACTGGTTAACTATAGCTCTATCCAAACAATAAGTTCCCCAGGATACAACCGCTCCGGTCAAAAACATTAATAATAACATAATGATAACAAATCTCATCTGGAATTTTATCTTTATAAGTTTAATTTTCCTTTTATGTTCCCCTTTTTTTTCGGCCATATTCATCCCCCTTCTAACTTGTTCTTAATTTAAATTGGGAGGGCTTACCCCTCCTCTTAAAATAAAGGTCTCTTTTCCTGCCGCAGCATCTGCCTGTCCATCTCCCTTACTTACGGTTAAAGCAACTTCAACATAACGAATATCATAGCGAACATCACCAATAATCGGAAATGTTAAAGGGTTTCCGGCACCATCTCTATAAGCAAAATTAAGGCCTGTTACTTTTACTGCAGGAAAAGTAAAATCCTTATCGTCCGTCGTTCCACCGCGGCTTACAGAATGTCTTTGAACTTTCATTGTCCCGAAAGGAATAGAAAAAGTAATTGTCTCGGTATCTACATTAACCGACCAATCCAAATTATTCCCCTTACCTCCACTGCCATCCACATCCCTCACTACGGCGTTAAAAACAATTCTGTTAGCTTCAGCAGTATCAATCGCCGGGCCATTTCCCCCACCACCTATATCCGTATTCCCAAAAACATACCCGGCCTGTCGTATTTCTCTAATCATTTGTTGAAGAGCAATCCGGGCATTTTGCTGAACATCTCTTTGCTGATCTGTCTTTATCCAAAGCATAGTACTGCCCTTATACACCGAAGTAGTTGCTAACAGAATCAACCCCAAAATAGCAAGGGTAACCATCGTTTCAATCAAAGTAAATCCTCTATTTTTCTTTTTTATCATTTTTTTCATCCCTTTTATTTACGGCTCTGAGATAATTGTTTCTATTGTCACTGTCCGCAATAATGAAGAATCAATAGGCTCCACCCAAACAGTTACGGTTTTGTAACTGGTAATACCTACAACTGTCGTTGCTATACTGTATCGCCGATTAGCAATTATGCCTGAGGTACCTGCAGATAAACGAATGGGATTAGACGGATCATCATAAGTGCCATCGGGCCCTAACTTAATTTCTTGATAGCCAGTGTCAATCGTTCCCGAATCGTTAGTATCACCTGTAGCATAACCTGTACTGGTTGAAGCAACTCTTTTTATTATTTCGATAAGTTCTTCTGCCCGTTGCATAGCCAGAGTATCCCATCTATCCCGAACATTACCCTTCATTACCATGGTCAATACGGGACTAAGGCCCAATAAGATAACAGATAAAAGAGCCATTCCCACTCTTAATTCAATGAGGGTCATCCCTTTTTTTTCTTTTATTTTACTAAATTTTTCCCTTTCCATTATACTTACCCTTTACAATCCTCTTTTTTTAAATTGCCCTAAAAATAAATATTTTATTCCACTAACAAGTAATATATACCTATTTCGGAAATCTGTCAAGGAAATTTAAAAAATAGATATATAAAAATTAAACAAACTAAAAATACCCAAAAAATTCTCTTTATGAATAAACTAAATTTTTTCTTCCCTCCAGGCAAACATTTTTACACTATCATTACCAGCAGATCCTCCTATGCCATTTAAATTTGCATCATAAATCATATCCGGATTTCCATTACTGTCATACTTATAAACATTCATAGCACCTGTAACCAAATTATTTCCTCTTGAAAAACAGTTATACTTGGGAGCATATATAGCCGCATAAAGATCAGCACTGCCATGCAAATCTATATTACCACTTTCTCCTGTACCATAAAGAAAAAAATTAGTAGCATCTGCTCCTGTGTTTACAAAACCAGTACCTGCAGCATCAATATCCCCGGAACAATATAAATGCACTGCTTCCCCGCCCGGAATTGTATTCAGGGTTATTTCAGCATTTCCCCTGATATTTATAGAACTACAGGTATAAGTTCCCGGATTTATTACGAAATTATTATTTCCATTTAAATTAATCACCCCTAAATCTACAGCTCCCAACGGAACAACCGGTAAGGGAAAATTAGCTGTTGCGGCATCTCCATCAGTAACTGTCCCGGTAATAGTTACACTACCTTGACTATTCGCGGTACCACTGGTAATTACATCCCCATCTACTAAGCAATGCCCTCTAATGTCAATTCCTCCATCTCCTGCTGTAACAGCATGATCAAATGGAGAATAAGGAGGGAAGGGGATTCTGTTAACCAAAGCAACAACCTTCCTTGTTTCACCTGCTTGAACCAGGTTAGGAACAAAACCAATGGCTTCTATGCCATAACTATTAACCGGTAAAACATTCCCTTCGAAACTACATCCCGGGGTAGAAATATTAATTGTATATTGCCCTGTTGATAAATTCTGTACGGCTCCGGGACCAATATAACTTGCATTATTAACTATTTCAGCCATTGCCCTTTGTACTCCGGCACTAGCCAATTGAACCGCCCGGGTAGTTTGCTTTGCCGCCACGGTGGCCTTTGTTTCTATTTTGGTTAAATTGGATAAACCCATTCCCACAGGAACTAAAACTAAAATCATTAATAACACTAACGGCAAAACAATTCCTTCTTCTGACTGTAAATACCTACTTTTTTTACTCATTTTTATTTCCTCCTTTTATCCTTAGAAATTGCCCCCTTGCCAACTTAAAAAAAACCGGATTACCCGCTTTGCCAAGGATAACCCGATTAAATAATTTCTCTTTCACTCTTGTATTCATTTTCGGTAACCCGGCTATCCGCCATTTCTTAACAACGGACCTCGTGGCTTTGCGTCTCACCCTTACGGATGATTTGCCTTTATCGTTATAATTTCTTTTCTCTTCGTTCCAAACTTATCACTACTTTTACCGGTTGTCAAGAAAAAATTAAAGGGCTAATACACTTTTCTTTACATTTACTTTAAATTATTTTATAAAATAATGGTAAACCTATCCCTTTTATTTTTTCTTTTTAGAAGATTTCAATAATATCCATCCAATAGCAACTCCTGCTATTATAATAAAAACTAATCCTTTGTTGCCCTTATCAGTTCCTTGTTTTTTTGTTTCCCCTTCGGGCTCTACCTCTGCTTTGTTCCCGGAAACAACAGTTTCTGCCGGTGTTTCTATTTTTTTACTTTCCACACGCCTTTCTACCGGAGACGAACCAACGATCTTAACCCCCAACACTCCTTCCGTAAATAACGCTCCTAATACAAAAAAACTAAAAATTATTAGCGAAAATTTTTTTGTCATTTTTTATTCTCCTCTCTATAGTTTTTTTAAGATCATTTGTTTACTACTTTCGGTTATTCTCTCCTCCAACTTGGTGCTGTATTAAAATCCAGAACATCCGACTGGAAAATCCCCACCGTAGGAAATTTAGGCGGAGATATCCCCTCTTTAAACCTGACATCATAAACATATTGATCATTATACCCGTCAAGTAAAAGTCCTGTCGTATTGTCAAAGAGGCCATGATAACCCATTTCATCGCCAATTACCCCACCTAATAAATTTAAATCCCCCCGGAAGCCGCAAGTACTATAATTTTCTACTTCAAATATCCCATTGGGGGTCATAACAGACGCTTGTACTATACAATCACTAAAAGCGGGATTGGTTGTATCTATCCAGATATTCCCATCCCAGGAAAGGAGACCCAAAACATTGGTTGCCGCCGGATTTCCAACGGGGTCATCTGCATATTGAATATTACCGGTAATATTAATTTCACCGGGAGTACCACCAATCCCGGTAGTAGCGATAGTAACCTGTGAATTCTCCTGAACCGTCCCGGAAAGAGCATTTATGCTCCCTTCATTAGTAAAAATTACTCCGTTAGTAGTTCCGGTATAATTATGATTGGTTCCATCGTTAAAACGAGTGTGGCCACTTTGCATATTAACCTCAACGACATAAGTCGTTCCATTACTATGGTCTATAGTATATACTGCATTGTGTCCTGAAGCTGCAGTACTCATAGTCATATTATTTACATCTCCCTGAATATAAACACCCCCGGTTACATTAGTTCCATCGTTAGCAACATAAACCCCACTAGCACAAGCAGGTATAGGAGCTCCATCCGGTAAACCCAATGCCGCAGTTTGCTGCATTTGCATTTGTACAAGGGCAGGCATATCAATTCTATCAACCCCTCTCTGAAACCCTGCGTTAAACACCGGCCGGTCATCATCCATCCCGGGGCCATCATTATTATGGTCGTAAAAATCTGCATCTATATGGCCTCCATGAAAAAAATTAGCTGTAGCTGCGGTACTGGTAACTTCATCATCGAAAGTACCGGAAAGGCCATTGTTCAATGGATCACCATAGAAGTTAAGTTCATCGTTAAAATGGACAGGGCCGGTAAAATCATAATGACTGGTAAACCAGTTATTATCCTGTAAATTCTCACAGAAAAGATTATAACGGGAAAAACTCTGTTTTTCTATTTTTATCTCAAATTCACCATCGGGACGAACAGCATTGGGACTAAGAGAATCTATTACCATAGCAGAAGTTTTATCATTCTTCCTATCGTATTTCACTGTGCTCTCTGTCGTTATTTGATATTTAAAATAAAAACGGGCTATAGGTTTTCCCGGGCCTCCTCCATGAGGCTCCCACACAGGAACCTGGGTAGCACTAATAGCAACCTCAGTGCTGTAACTTCCTGTTTCTAAATTTTCTGAAAAAGTAAGGGTTGCAGAAGTCGCATGAATCCTAAATGTATCAGTCGAGGAAGAAAGAACCAGACAATCTTCAATAAAATCCATTGTATTGTTTGTATAACCCAGCAGTTCCCCATCACTATAATCAAAGAAATTCAGATTATCTTTCAGATCTTCATTTATGCGCTTTTTTAATTCTATCAATCCTCTATTTGCCGCCCCTTCAGCAAGCTGCTCCGCCTGAGTAGAAACTTTACTTTTTCTTACCACCTCATTCTCCTGTCTTAAAAGAAACACTAATCCTACAGCCACCGGAATAAAAACAACAGC
>CBDUZB010000102.1:0-5751 GCA_965371605.1 uncultured bacterium | reverse complement strand
CAAAGGAAAAAAAAGAAGAATAAAAAGAAATATTTTATTTGCTATAATTTTTTAAACGAAACTAAAAAAATATAGCAGGAGGAAAAATGAGAAAAAATTTTTTTTTAGGTTTTTGTTTGCTGTGTTTTGTAATTCAAAATTATAGTATAGTTGCTTTGTGTAAAGAGAAGGCGCCTACCCAGTACTATACCTATGATGGGATAGATATTGGGGCACGGCCGATTGGCCTGGGAGGAGCTTTTGTTGCTGTTGCTGATACGGGAGAGTCCCCCTTTTGGAATCCAGCCGGTTTAAATAGCCTGAAAGATAATTCTCTTTCTTTTATGATTGATTTTAGTTATCAAAGCGATGCTCTTTGGGAGGAGGTTATAACCGGTACCCCACTGGAAGGTAAGAAATTTTGTCATTTGACTTTTGCCAGTCCTCAAGGGGCAATGAGTTGGAGGGAATTATCTAATTATCTGGAATCCAATTATTTTGAAGAAGTAATCAATGGGGAACGACATGAAATATGGCAGGATGTAGAAATAAAGGTGAATCAATATGTATTTTCTGTTTGTCAACCCTATAGTGAGTCTTTAATTGTAGGAATAAATCTAAGTTATCTTAGCGGCCGGATAGGATTGACTGAAAAGAAAAGGATAAATGATGAATGGGATGAACCGGAACTAAATCTTTCCGATGGGAAAGGATTTGGTATCGATTGGGGATTTATTTATTTACTGAAAGAATCTTTTCATTTAGGATTAATGATTCAGAATTTACCCGGTTTTATGTATTGGGATGATTATAGAAATGAAAAACTCCCTACTGTGACAAGAATGGGATTTGCTTCTAAGCTTACTAATTTACTGACTTTTTCCTGGGATTATGAGCATAGAATGTATAAAGACGAGGAAGACAAAAAAAATTATCATATAGGATTGGAACAAATAATTGTGGATACGATTTTTTTACGTGCAGGAATGTATGGACCCAATCTCAATGAGAATGTAGACATAACTTATAGTTACGGGCTGGGCTACAAAAAAGAGGGATACACCGTAGATTTAGCGGCAAAACAACATTATTTATCAGAAATGCCCAATGAGTTGGTACATAATTATCTTTGTTCTGTAAGTATACCGTTTTAAATGGCTTTGGTAATTTTTCCGGCCTGGATACATTGAGTGCATACATAAGCTTTTTGTTTTTTACCGGAGAGTAGAATGTTTGTTTTTTGTAGGTTTGGTTTAAATTTTCGTTTAGTGTGTCTTTTTGAATGACTGACTTTATTTCCGCTCATTGGTTTTTTGTGGCAAATTACACATTGAAAAGACATTTTTTTCTCCTTTAAATAATAGATGTAAACCAGAATATAGCATATTGACGAAAAAAATGCAAGAAAAAATTTAAGAATAATAGTTTTGAGTAAAAGTTTTAATATTTTGAAAATTTTTAAGGAATTTAAGCAGGGAATAGAATAAAAATAAAGAGGTGAAAGAGTAGAAGATGAAAACAAAAGTGAATATTTTGAAGGGCAAGAAAATTATTTTTATCGGTGCAGGTAATATGGCTGAAGCATTGATAAAAGGGATTCTTGTGTCAAAATTAATGAATGAACGGCAGATTATGGCAACGGATATAAAAAAAGAAAGACTGGAGTATATTAAAAAAGAGACAGGAATTATTACCCTTTCTAATAGTCGGGAAGCAATTGAAAAGGCGGATTTTATTGTTTTTTCGGTTAAACCACAGGTTTTAAATAGTGTTTTGGATGAAATCGGCAATTATTTATTGCCTCATCAATTAGTTATTTCTATTGTTGCCGGTATTACTACTACTTATATTGAGAAAAAAATAAATAACAAGGTTCCCTTAATTAGAGTGATGCCTAATATTGCCGTTTCAGTCCGGGAAGGAATGTCTGCTTTTTGTTTGGGTAAGCATGTTCAAATAAATCACGAAAAAATAGTAGAAGAAATTTTTGGTAGTGTAGGAAAAGTGATAAAATGTCAGGAAAAGGAAATGGATGCAATAACTGCTTTATCCGGAAGCGGCCCGGCTTATTTTTTTTACTTTTTGGAAACTTTAATTAGAGCGGGGCGGGAAATGAAATTATCAGCGGAGATGGCACAGGTTTTGTCGGAACAAACTATTCTGGGGGCAATAAATATGGTAAAGGAAACTAAAATGGAACCGGCGAAAATGCGGGAGATGGTGACCTCCCCGGGGGGTACAACACAGCAAGCTTTAGAATATTTGGAAAAAAAATATTTTGCAGGTATTTTTATAGAAGCAATAAAAAGAGCAAAAAAGAGAGCAGAAGAGCTTTCTGTATAAAGACTTCCGTGAAATAGGTAATTTTGTAGAGGTCTTACATAATAAATAAAGGAGGTAGAAAAAATGGATTTTTTATTGAGGTTTGTTGGATATTTGATTAACAGTATATTTGTTGTTTTTATGATAGTTCTCTTGATTAAAATATTTGTGCATATGAAAAAGAAAGAAATTGAAACAATCCCCATGGGAATGGCGATTAAAGAGTTAACGGATATTATTTTAAAACAGGCAAAGCTTTTTTTGCCTGTTAAAGGGGAGATTAGTTTATCTGTGAGTACTGTTTTTGTTTTAATGCTGTTATTTTATATGGTAAAAAGATGGATGATTGGGTAAAAGTCTGAGTTTATAATTGAAAAGAAACATAAACAGGAAAATATAGAGAGAACTTGTTGGGGAGTTTTAATCAGGAGGAGAGATGGAATACAACAAAACGTTAAATTTGCCTAAGACTAAATTTCCGATGAAGGCTAATTTGCCACAAAAAGAGCTTCAAATTCAAAAGGGGTGGAATGAGCTTAAATTGTATGATTTGATTCAGGAAAAGAATAAGGATAAACGGAAATTTATTCTCCATGACGGGCCGCCCTATGCCAACGGAAATATTCATATCGGGCACGCCTTAAATAAGATACTGAAAGATATTATTGTCAAATATAAATCAATGTCTGATTTTAGTGTTCCTTTTGTCCCCGGGTGGGATTGTCATGGTTTGCCGATTGAATTTCAGTTGTTCAAGAAATTAGGCATATCAAAAAATGAAATAGACAGAGTAAAGTTTCGCCGGAAAGCAGCTGAATATGCTCTTAAATTCGTTAAAGTTCAGGGCGAGGAATTTAAGAGATTGGGGGTATTTGCTGATTGGGAAAATCCTTATTTAACGATTGACCGCAGCTATGAATCCGGAACAATAAGAGTATTTAAAGAGTTAGTAAAAAAAGGGTACATTTATAGGGGATTAAAACCAGTTTATTGGTGTCTTAGTTGTGAAACCGCTTTAGCTGAGGCAGAAGTAGAATATATGGATCATTCTTCCCCTTCTGTTTTTGTTAAGTTTGCCTTAATGGAAGAAAGTCTTTCTTTGTTGGGCAAAGAAAAATTTACTCTTTTACCATCGGTTTTAATTTGGACTACCACCCCCTGGACCTTGCCGGCTAATCAAGCATTGTGTTTTCATCCTGAATTTGATTATGCGGTGACTCACTGTGAAATTTCTTCGGAGAGGGAAGAGATATTAATTGTTGCTAAAGATTTATTGCCTTCGCTTATGGCTAAAATAGGAGTTAAAAAATATAAGATTATAAAGGTTTTAAAAGGGAAAGAATTAAGCGGAATAAAATGTAAGCATCCCTTTTTAGAAAAGAT
The DNA here is from genome assembly GCA_965371605.1 of uncultured bacterium. Lineage (GTDB taxonomy): Bacteria > CBDUZB01 > JAGLHV01 > JAGLHV01 > JAGLHV01 > JAGLHV01. The sequence goes on along the minus strand of CBDUZB010000102.1, from coordinate 2,067 downwards.
ATCGGTTGGAGTAGTGGATAATTTTGTAAGCCTGGAAGAGGGAACGGGTGTTGTTCATATAGCCCCGGGACATGGACAGGAGGATTATGCCGTAGGATTAAAAAATAATTTACCGATTTATTCCCCTGTGGATGAAAAAGGAAAATTTACCAAGGAAGTAGAGTTGTTTTTCGGACGGAATGTATGGGAGTGTAATTCTAAAATCATTGAAAAAATTAAAGAATTAGGAAATCTTCTTTATACTGAAGAGATTGTTCATTCTTACCCTCATTGCTGGCGTTGTAAAAATCCGGTCATTTTTCGTTCTACTGAACAGTGGTTTATGGAGGTAGATAAAAACAACTTAAGGCATGTTGCCTTTGCAGAAATCGGGAAAGTAAATTGGATTCCTTCTGCAGGTGAAAAAAGAATGAAAGCAATGGTGGAAAACCGGCCTGACTGGTGTCTTTCCCGACAACGTTACTGGGGAATTCCTATACCAATTTTTTACTGTCAAGAGTGTAATGAACCCTTATTAAGTGAAGAAGCAATAGAAAAAGTAGAACAATTATTTAATAAGGAAGGTTCTGATAGTTGGTTTTTCAGAAAACCGGAAGAAATTTTATCTCCGGAAATTAAATGCCAAAAATGTGGTAAGAAAGTATTTAGAAAAGAAGAAGACATATTAGATGTATGGTTTGATTCTGCGGTAAGTGGTGAAGCGGTGCTAAAGGAAAAGGATTTTCTTTCCTGGCCTGCCGATTTATACCTGGAGGGTTCAGATCAGCATAGAGGATGGTTTCAGGTTTCTCTATTGATTTCCTGTGCTTTACAGAATAAAGCACCTTTTCGTTCTGTTTTGACTCATGGATTTATAGTTGATGGGGAAGGGAAAAAAATGAGTAAATCTTCAGGAAATGTTATTGCCCCCCAGGAAATAATTAAAGATTATGGGGCTGATATTTTGCGGCTCTGGGTTTCTTCGGAAAATTATTCGGAGGACATACGCCTTTCTGATGAAATTGTTAGTCAATCTGTAGATACATATCGGCGCATTCGCAATACTATACGGTATTTATTGGCAAATCTTAGTGATTTTAATGTTGAACAGAAAGTTTCTTATGAGAAATTAGAAGAAATCGATAAGTGGGCACTGCACAAACTACAAAAATTAATCGGAGAAGTAATTTGCGGGTATCGGGAATACCAATTCCATCGGGTCTATAAGTTAATTCATAATTTTTGTGCCGTAGAGCTTTCTTCGTTCTATTTAGATGTTTTAAAAGATAGACTATATACTTTTTCTGCGGATTCCGGAGAAAGAAAATCAGCTCAGACCGTAATGTTTGATATTTTGTTAAATATAGTTAAGTTATTAGCACCGGTTCTTTCCCATACTTGTGAAGAGGTTTGGCCATACTTATTTCAAAAAGAAAAGAGTGTTTTTCTTTCTGATTTTCCCCGGGAGAATAAAGAATCGGAGAACGATGAGTTGGGAGAAAAATGGAAAAAAATATTAAAGGTTAAAGGAATTGTGACCAGGGCTCTGGAGAAAGCACGCGGTGCAAAAATAATAGGTAATTCTTTAGAAGCAAAAATAGAAATTTATACCGCTGATGCGGATTGGTATCAATTTTTACAGGAAAACAAAAATGTTTGGACAACGGTTTTTATTGTTTCCCAGGTAAATTTTTTTAATAGTGAGGGTTATCCCGATGCATATAATGATGAAAATTTGCTTCCTTTAAAAATAGTCGCTTCTTTTGCTCTGGGGAAAAAATGTGTGCGTTGCTGGAATTATAGTGAATGTGTGGGGGAAAGTAGTAGCCATCCTCAACTTTGTCAACGTTGCTTAAAAGTAGTAGAAAAGATGGTTTGCAATGCATAATCTTGCAGGATAAAAAAATTAAAAGGAGACAATTATGTTTTATGTTGTTGTCTTAGGTGTATTTTTTCTGGATATAATTACCAAGTTATTAGTGGTTAATAAAATGGATTTGGGACAATCTATACCCTTAATAAAAAATATTTTTCACTTTACCTATATTGTGAATAGAGGAGCTGCTTTTGGGATTTTTCCGCAGGGAA
>CBDUZB010000101.1:0-5786 GCA_965371605.1 uncultured bacterium | reverse complement strand
AATTAATTTCGTAATTATATATATAAGTTAAATATTTTATTAAAAAAAATAAAGAATTGTGTGAGGAGGAGGCGGAAAACGCAGTATTGGATTAAATAACCCATATTAAAGAGGAGTTAGTGGAAGGAATTATTGAGGGGGGGGGAGACATTTTGATGGGGGATTATTCGCTTATGTTGGATAAAGACAGTATTATCCCCGCGGAAATTGACGAAGAAGGAAGAATGGTTTCCAAAGGATACACAGAGACGGTAATGCCTTTTCTTTTGGATAATCCTAAGATTGGTTATACTGAGGGATATACTTTTCCTTTCCCTGATTCTGGGGAGTGGACGCTTTTTGTACGTTTAATTGCGAATTTCACGGAGATGTTACAATATGTATTTTCTATAAAAACCAGTGGAGGCTCTTTTTCTCCTTTTGTAGGGCATAATGGTTTTGTCAAAAAAGAATCGATGAATAAGATAGGATGGTGGCCGGAAAACAGGATTGGTGAAGACGGAGCAATGGCCCAGTATGCAACTATGAAAGGATTTTACGGGGTTTTTGTAAATATTCCGGGTTATGAATTCGGAGAGGCGATTTCGTTAACATTCTCTAAAGAGGAAAAAGGTAAATATTTACGCTATAGTTTTGGCATATCGGAAATGATGTTTGAATATCCGTTAGATTGGTTTAACTGGAGTAGATATTTAACAACCTGGATTGAACAAATATTTTTATCCGGCCAATTAAGAAAACACCAAAAGAGATACGATGAGAAAATTGCAGAAATAGAAGATAAACTGAGGAAAATAAGAGAGGAGAAAGAAGGATTAGAAAACGAAGAAAAAATAAAAGAATTAAATATGGAAATGAGGAAATTGGAAACAAAAAAAACTGTTTACGGAGAGAAATTTAAGAGAAAAAAAGATGCGATGGAAGAGATAAAAGCATGGGCAAAGAGACTATTGAGTTTTATCGCTGTTTTAAGTGTTTTTCCTTTTATGATACTTTTTCCTATCTGGATTATTACCGGTATTTTTACGCATAAAGTAAGGGGATATCCATTCGGCTGGTTTAAGAATGTTTTAAGTTATCAATTAAAGGAATATTTATCTACCAGAAATATTCTCTGGATACAAAAATTTGATTTATTAAGCTATATGTTTTCTTTCTTTTCTATTTTTGTGGTTTATCCGTTATTACTTTTGATCGGGCCTATTTGGGTGCTCATTCAATTTGGTTGGTTCCCCGGGCTATTGACGGTCATACCTTTAATAGGCGAAGCTCTTTATCAACTTGTTTCCACTATTCCTATCCTTGCCCCTCCGGCAGCAGAAATTTATTGGGATGTTTCTTTATGGGTTAGTGCTCAGAATTTTGTTATGTTTGGTGTTTGGGGAACATTTTTTCTTACTTTGTTTTACATAATAAATAGAAAAATATTGGGCTATCGCTCTGAAGTAGCGGTGAAAAGAAAAGGCTCTTCCCCTGCCGGGAAAAATATATTGCTTATAATCGCAGAGCAGGGAAGGCAATTAATCTGGATGGGAATAACGATGATGGGGTTTATGTCCAGTACTTTTCAGGGGATGTTTAGATTTATTTTTACTATTAAGAAAAAATTTGGAGTTACTCCTATGGGTGGGGTTGGAGAACCGCCTTTCTGGAAAGAGTTTCATTATATTTTTTATGAAAACACAGTGGCTATAGCGATGGGAATAATTGGCTTGACCAGTATGGTAATAGTAATGGCAATAGCAGCACCGATGCCCTCTCCTATTCTATATGTATTAATGCCCTTGATAATAATTGTTTCTGTCCCTCTTTTAAGATCGTATGGTAATTTTATTTGGGAGACATTTTCAATTATCCTGGGAATGAAAGTAACAGAAAAAGAAATAATAGAAAAAATAAAAGAAGAGGATAGAAAACAAATAGCGAAGGAACGAGAGGAACTAGAGGAACTAGAGGAACGAGAACGAATAGCGAAGGAAATAGAGGATGGAAAACAAATAGCGAAGGAACGAGAACGAATAGCGAAGGAAATAGAGGAAAGAAAAGGAATAGAAGGGGAACAAGAGGAAATAAAAGAGGCAATGCCGGAGAAAAAAGAGAAGGAGGGATTTCTTAAGAAATATATAAAGATAAAAAAAGTTTTAACGAAAATAGGGGTTGGAACAAAAAATTGGTTGAAAAATATATGGAAAAACTGGACAGTGGTAATAGCGACTTTTTCTTTAGTGGGAGCAACGAGTTTAATTCTTTTTTTTAGTGGATTTTTCTTTGCCCCGGTAATTCTTTTTATATTTACTGTTTTAGCTCCTTTTATCGTTGAATCTGAATTGACCCAGAAGATAAAACTGCCCGGGCATAAAATCAGAAAAAAAATAGATCCTGTTTATGGTTATGTGTTATGGTTTTTAGGGGCTTTGTCCGGAATGTATGTGGGAGTTGAAGGTGTTCCGGTATGGGCAGCCGTAATTTTAGAACGGTTTGTTCCGTCACTTCTGTCTGTTTTAACTATGTGGCCATTGGGTTGGGAGGTAATAATATCAGTACCTGTGCTGACTCTTCTTTCTGTGTTGATAGGTGTTGTTGTAGTGTATATGATAAACATAATTTATTATTTGATAACAAAATTAGTGGGGAAAGAACCGGTGAAGGATGAGCAAGCCGGAAAGGAAGAGGAAGCAAAAAAAGTAGAGGAAGCAAAAAAAGTAAAGGAAGCAAAAAAAGTAAAGGAAGCAAAAAAAGTAGAGGGGGGAGTAGCCTATGGGATAAGGCAGAAGTTTAGTGCTCAGGAGCATAAAAAGGTGAACGAATATATTGAGCAAGCTTTTGAAGAATTGCGGGTAGAAGAGGTAGATGTAGAGCCTTATTTAGTAGGAAAAGGATATTTGGTTGATTTGGGAAGAGGATTGGGCGAGGTTTATATAAACAGGGAAAATGAAAAGGTGAAATTGTTTTTAATTGATCCTCCGAAAAATCGTTCCCCTGATGAATTTGGCTTGTATTATCGGGATGAGCGGCATTTTCAGGTAGCGCATGCCGGTGCAGATGAGAATAAAATTTATATAGACCGTTCTTTTTGGAAGGGGTTATATCGCGGAGAGAAAAAAGGATTAATTACCCACGAATTAGTAGAACTTGCCGGGAAGAAAGTTGCCCGCCGGAATGGAATAAGTTGGACGCCGGAACTCGCCCGAAAAATTCATAAAAAAGCTGAAAAAGAAGAAAAAAAGATATGTAAAAATAGATTAAATAAAGCAATTAAAAATTTTTCCTATAGTTATTCCTTGATACAGGAAATAGGTAGATTTTTTAAGATAATTGTAAATTTTAAAAGGTATCCTGATCCGTTTAAAGCTGCTTTTTTATATTCGGCAGTATTAATTATGGTCGGAGGGGCATTAAGTTTCTTCATAACAATTGGTAAGTTAATGATTATTGGTCCGCAGGCCAGTATTTGGGATGAGTATAGGTTTGCGGCAAACGAAATAATAAGCGATATAAAAATAGTAGGGTGGGGGGTTATGGGGCTTTTCGCTATAAGCATAATAATAACTATGTTTTATATAATACGTTACGCAATACCTTCTTATTTTAAATTCAGGAAACTAAATACCGCATCTCCTGAAAAATTAGTACATAAAAATTTCTCGTCGATATTAGACTCTATTAAAGTAAGTACGGTGTTAGATTTAATTAATCCCCATAGGTTACAATTACTATTGGAATACTATATAAAAAAGAATAGTCCTCTTTGGTATAGGATTATTAAAGAACAAAGGGAAAATAGAGAAATAATCAGTAAAAAAGTAGCGAGGAATAGTGCGTTGATTTTCTTGGCAACGGAACAGGAATGGATTAGAAAAGATAAAAATACTCGTGAAAAAGTGCGGGGTTTCTCTCGGGTTTTAAGAAGGATAGATGAAAAGTTGAATTCTTTATTATTGGAGGATAAAGTAAAGGATGGGGCTCAGGAGATTGTCGAAAAAAACCTAAAGGGGATAAATGCATTGTATGGTGTTTTGGGTAATTTAGAGGGAAAAGCAAAGAAAGAGGATTGCGAAGAGTATACGACGGCAGTATATCTTTTAATCTCTTTTCTATCGAGCTCTGATTTAATAAAACAGCATAGGGACAAAATTGATGAAAAAGATATAGATGAACTGAAAAATTTAAATTCTTTTCTGTCGGATTATTGGGCTATTCAAGAACACAGAGAGATGCTAGGAGAATTATATATTGTTTTGGGTGAATCATTAGATGAGGGAGATATGGAAGAGTCCTTTGTTGTGGAATGCCGGAATAAGATAAAAGAGTTAGATTATTTTCTGCTTAGTTTAGTGAATGAAGGAGGGGAAGACGAGGATGGAAAATATTGGGAGACGGCTAAAGAATTAGGGGTTATTCTGCATAATTTAAGTGGGAGAGAAAAGAGGATAAAAGATAGTAAGAAATATCGTAACAAGGTAAAAGAATTAGAAAATTTTCTGCTTAAATTTTTTCTTATCGGAGAATATCGGGAGACAATAAAGGAGTTGGATAATTTTATGGAAGATTCTAACGAATGCATATACAATGACTGGATTAAAGAGATAATAAAGTTAGGTATAAAAAGAAAGGAAGAGGGATTATCCATAGAAGTTTTAAAAAGGATGGGAAAAATTAAAAAGGCATTTAAGGTGATGGAGATGAAGGTATGGGGCATTCCGGATAATTACCAGAAGGTTTATTGGGATGTGTTTGATAAGCTGACCATAGAACAACTTCAATGGAAACTTGAGGTAGAAGAAGATTTATATAAAGAATTCAAACAACTTTTTACGGATTCGGGTTGGACAGGTGTAGCAAATAGTCGATATTTATTTTATAATTTTTTGTTTGTTGTAAATAGCAGGGAAGAGCTAAAAGAATTGATTGAGAAAGTAGAAGAGGATAGTGTTGAAGAAAGAAGAACATATGAAAGGGATATAGGTTATTATTATGATGGCGGATACGGGGGTGTAGGGGCTACGAGGAGAGATGGGGCCATAGTATTTGAAAAAACAGGAACAAAAGTAATAAAAACATTATCTTATCGGCCGGCGAGTGCTTTTAGAGCCATGTTTAGAAATGTTAGAGAATTAGATGATTACCATCACGATAGAAGTAAACCATACATGGAAACTATAGAATCTGGTGGTTCTATTATTTGTGGGTTTAGCATCGAAGAAGAAACGGAATTAAGGCAAAAAATAAACGATCAAAGATATCAAATAAGACAAGAAAATAACGAATTGGTGAATAATATCGTTGAGATGAAATTCGAATTAGAAAAATTATTGTTGGAATGTAAGGGGGGGGTAACCTTAGATGAGAAATTAACACAAGGTGAAATAGAGGCTATTGGTATTGCTATAAGTAAGTTAAAGAAATTAGATGAGATTAAATTTTTCTACGCAGTAGTAGAAGGGAGAGAGAAATTTTATTTAGGTAATGAAAATGCTTTAGCTATAGATCTTATTGAATTTTTACAAGAAGAAGACCCCAGTGGTAAGGAAAGATTAGTTGAAGAATATATCATTCATGAACTTTTGGAAAATAGTTTACTCGGACATAAAGATATTATTTTTTTAACGGGTAAGATTTTTTCACGAGAAGGAAAGAATCCTTTCGGCAAAGCGTTAAGAGGGTTTATTGATAAAATAGATAAGCGTATATTAATAGATGAGTATGTGTCTTATCCCGGTATGGTAGCGGAATATGACAGGGATAAGATAAAATGGCTAAGGGAATACAGGACAGATGAAGTAGAA
>CBDUZB010000100.1:0-5827 GCA_965371605.1 uncultured bacterium | reverse complement strand
GTTTTGAGCACTTAGTCAACCATGAAATATAAGCATTACTTCAGCAATATTCAGACAAAACCGCTATATTTAAACAAATTATGTGAATACCTTTCAATCCTTTTTTATTTATATTTTTTTTTACATATAATTAATTTTTGGGAATAAACTGTTTATTTTATCCACAAAGTTATCCACATTATCCACAGGCCACTCTAATGGCCTGTTTTTTCATATATAATCCTTAACCCTTTCAATGTTAAATAAGGATCAATTACTGTCCCTTTTATCTCCTTTTTCACTAATTCAGCATATCCTCCGGTAAGAATTATCTTTGGAGAAATTTTAATTTCTTTTTTAATCCTACTAATAATTTCTTTTATCTGCCCTATCGCTCCAAAAAACAATCCGGACTGAATACTTTCTACTGTAGTTTTTCCTACCACCCTGTCCGGCCTCAATAATTTTACCAAAGGAAGCTTTTCTGCCCTTTTAAATAAGGCTTCTGCTGAAATCCCCATTCCAGGAACAATAATTCCTCCCATATATTCGCCCTTAATATTTATAACATCAAAAGTGGTAGCAGTACCAAAATCTATAATGATTAAAGGCCCCCCATATTTGCTATAACCAGCCACCGCATTTACAATGCGGTCGGCCCCTACCTCAGAAGGATTATCACATAAAATCCGAATATTCGTATTTCTACCCGGTATTACAATAGAAGGATTCATTGAAAAAAAATATGAACAAAATCTTTTAAAAGCAGGCAAAAGAGAAGGAACTACACAGGAAATTTCTATCCCACAAATTTCTTCTTTCCTGATTTTTTTTAAATCAAACTCTTTTAAAACATCTTTAGCATAGGCGCCTAAAATCACTTTTTTACCGGTAACCCTCCGCCAACTATGCACTAAGCGGTTTTTCCGGTAAACTCCAAATACTATATTAGTGTTCCCTATATCTATTACCAAAAGCACAATTTTTATTATTCCCTTCTTCAACAAAACATTTTTATACCGTTATTCCAAAAACTTCTTTTATTTTTGAAAAAATATTTCTAATCCTTTGCTGAATAGTAACGACCATCATATCCTCTGCTTTATCCAATTCTTCCTCTATCCTTTCTTTTTGATGTGTTTGTATGTTCGCTAAAATCTCACCTAAGGATAAAACAACAGAAGGATTCTTAACCAACACTTTTTGAATACTTTCCTTTTCTATAAGCAAACACTCACTTCTTTTTTCTACAGTCGCTGTAAATAAACTTTCTTCATCCAAAAAAACGGACATTTCTCCAAAAAATTGTCCCGGACCTATGGAAGTAACAGTAGGTTCTTTATTTAAACTTTTCTTTTTATTGCTTAAACTAATTTCTCCTGACAAAACAACAAATAAAACATCTCCTTTTTGACCTTGCTGAATTAATTTTTCTTTTTCCAGAAAAAGACGTTTTTTTGATTTTTCTGTGATTTCAGCTAAATCCTCTTCCGGAAAAAGAGACAAAAAATCTATTTTTGTGAGTACTTCTTTTTTATGCAAAATTTCTTCTGTTTTTTTCTTTGCTTCTTCTTCCGGTGAAACTGCATGGGAATATACAGTATAAACAGGTGAAGGAACTTGTATTTCTTCCCTTTTAAAATGAATCCAAATTAAATTATGGATTTTAGATATAATCTTTCTTCTTTCAGAAAAATTATCTATCCAAAAAATTATTTTATACTTTATCCAGACATTATCAAACGAAATTATAAAAACTTGTGGAGGGGGAAGTTTAATAACACCCTGAATATTAGAAGTCCCCAGCATTAATATTCCCTTTACTTTATCAGGTGGCACCGAGTAATTCACATCTATTTCTATCGCGCAATTATGTTTTTGTGTGGACAAACCATAATCCATTACCTTCTCTTTGGAAAGAACTGCCGAGGGAATAAATAAATAATTAAAATTTCCCGTTTGTAATTTTAAACCCTGCCAGCTTACTTCAACAATTTTTCCTTCCTTATCCCCAACAGCAACCCAATTCCCTACTTTAAAAATCTTGCCCCATTGTAATCCATCAATGGCAGATTTTAACCAATCCTGAAAGGCAATGGTTACGATAATAGTTACTATCCCCAAAAGGACAAACCATGGAAGAAAATCAGCATCCCACATTATTAGAGCACCGACAAAAACAAGCAAACAATAAACCACCCTTAGAATTAACTTGTGCCAGCTTAAGGGAAAAGTAATTTCTCCGGTTTCTATCTTCGTTTCTACCAAATAGAAATCTAATATTCTAATTACTATACAGCCCGCAATTAAAAAAACAATAAAATCTAACGGTTTAAATATTATCTCCTGCGGGCCGAAAAAGAGGAAATATCTTACACTTGTTAATCCTAATAGCAACGCCCAAAAAAAGATTACATTAGAAGGCCACACTCCTTTTTTTTTGAACACCAAAAAATAAACTAATAAATAAATTATTACTCCTATCCCAAAAACTATACCCGCTTTAACCAATGCTGTTATGTATCCTTCCGACATAAAAATATCCCCCTCTTTTTATTTTTCGCTTTCATAAACAGAAACCCTATTTCTCCCCTCTTCTTTTGAACAATATAAAGCTTCATCTGCTTTTTTAACCAAATCAGAATGCTTTTCTATCCCTTTTGCCGGATAAGTTGCTACTCCTAAACTTATAGTAATTCTTAATGGTTTTTCTCTTCCCGGAAATTTATATTCAGCAATTTTTTGTCTAATCCGCTCTGCCACGAAAAAGGCTCCTTTTTTATTCGTATTGGGAAGGATAAAAACAAATTCCTCCCCCCCATACCTAACCGGAGTATCCAGGCTTTCCCGAACTTCTTTTTTAAATTTAATTCCCAATTCCCTTAATATTATATCTCCCTGTTGATGTCCATAAGTATCATTAACTGCTTTAAAATGGTCAATATCTATCATTATCAAAGAAAGATTAAAGTCATATCTTTGAGCCCTTTCAAATTCTCTTTTCAACATATCCTGAAAATATCGATAATTATATAAATCAGTTAACCCATCAGTTATAGACAAATGATTTATTTTTTGATATAAACAAACGTTATTAATTACCATAGAAATTTGATCCGCCATTATATTTAATGTTTCTAAATTTTCATTGGAAAAAGAACTTGCTTTACTGCTGGCTAAAGCCAATATTCCAAAGACTCCTCCTCTTGCTCTCAAAGCAACACTAAAAAAAGCTTTTATCTCTTTAGTTTCTTTTCCGCTTTGATATTCCTCATTGAAAATTTTAATTTTAAATGATGTTAATTTTAGATGCTCTTGAGGTTTCTCCTTATTTATTTCCTCAATCATTTTTTTTCTGATTTTTTTAACTACACCCTCACTAACCTCAGCATTTAATAGCATTACTATTTTCTTTTCTCCCACTTCCTCTATTAATAAAGCACCTATCTCGTAATGAACAATTCTACTTAATAAAATTAAAATTGATTTTGTCGTTTCCTCATAATTATAAGAAGCACCGGCTATTTTACTAATTTCATTAGTAACTGTAGATTCAAAAAGTTTTTTGTCCAATAAAATATTAATACGGGAAAGAATTTCTTCGCTGGAAATTTCCTTTTTTTGAAAAGAATGAGTAGGTGCTTTCTTATCCAAAAACGGTTTAAGCTTAAGAATTTTTTCAATCGTACCGGCAAGCTGAGTCATTACTAAGTCTTTGGTAAAAAATTCATCCGCCCCCGTTGCTATTCCCCAAAATTCATCACTTTTTTGTTCAGAAGCAGCCAGCATTATAACAGGAATATAAGCAGTATCTTTACTTCCTTTTAAAAGGCGACAAACCTGATACCCATTCATTTTAGGCATTAATATATCTAATAAAATCAAATCCGGTCTTTCTTTATAAACCTTATTTATCGCCTCTACACCATCACGAGCAACCACTGTAGAATATCCTTCTTTTTCCAAGATAAATCTAATCATTTCTACAACAGTAGGGCTATCATCTGCAATTAATATTTTCATTTTATTTTCTTTCATTTTTATTCCTCTTGCTTTTTTTTAAATATACCTTTCTACTGTCTTAATCAAATCCTCTTCCTGAAAAGGTTTTGAAAGAAACCCTGCGGCTCCACGTTCTAAAGCTATCTCAGAAAATGTTCCTTTCCCCAATGTAGTATACACTAATACCGGAATAGCACTGGTCTCGGGGTCCCCCTTAAGCAATTCCAAAACTTTATACCCATCCAAATCAGGAAGTATAATATCAAGAATAATTAAATTCGGTTTTTGATTTCGAGCTTTAGCCAGCCCCTTAGTTCCATTAACTGCTGTAAACACCACATATTGAGCTTTTTCTAAAATATACTGAGACATCGCCATTACAGTCGGACTATCATCAATGATTAATATTTTTCCTTTACTCATTATTTCCCTTCGACAAAATACTAATTATTTCATTTGGTATCAGATCCAAAGATATCACTTTATCCACTCCTACACTATCAATAGTAACTTTAGGCATTCCAAAAACGACACAACTGTCTTCATCTTGAGCGATAGTCCTCCCACGCGCACTTTTTATCTGTCTCATTCCCTCAACTCCATCTCTTCCCATACCGGTAAGAATAATCCCAATACTATCCGCTCCATAAACTGAAGACACAGAAGAAAACAAGACATCTATCGAAGGACGATGCCCATTTACCGGGGAAGTTTCAATTAATCTTATCAGCCCATTTTCTTCTACTATTAAATGAGTGCCATCGGGAGCAACTAAAGCCTGCCCTGAAATAATTTTCTGGCCTTGTTTTGCTAATTGGACAGAAATTTTACATTTTTTATCTAACCATTCAACCATCTTCTCTATAAAACCGGCAGCAATATGCTGAACAATAACTATTCCCGCAGGAAAATCTTCGGAAAAACGACTAAGGATACGTAATATTGCCTGCGGCCCTCCTGTCGAAGCACCAATAGCTATTATTCTAAACCTCTCAATGTTTTCAGGAACGACAATTCTTTTTAATTTTTTATCTTTACCTTTTAGATGAGTGACTACCGGCACCATGGAAAGAGTTTTTATTTTACTTATTAATTCTCCTCCTACACGGGAAAAATCACCCCACATTTCGGGAGACGGCTTATCAACGATATCTAAAGCTCCCAACGCTAATGCTTCAAAAACTATTTCTTTTTTCTTATCAAAAGCAGTTGCTGTAATTATCAAAATAGGTGTAGGATTAAAAGCCATTATTTCTTCAATAGCTTTAAACCCATCCATCACCGGCATTCTTAAATCCAAAGTTACTATATCGGGCTTTAAAGCAGCAACCATTTTCACCGCTTCTTTCCCATTTTTAGCCACGCCTACTACCTTGATGTGGGCATCTGTTTCCAATATTTTTTTAATTACCTCTCTGGCTATCAATGAATCATCCGCAATAACTACTCTTATTTTACCAACCACACTAATCCTCCTGTCTTTTTCTTCTATCTTTTAACCAATAAAACTAATCTTTACAACTTATAACTGTAGTTTATTAAAATCCCCCTAACCCCCTTTTCCAAAGGGGGGAAATGGTCTTTCTTCTTTTTCTATTCGCCATTTGCCATTTGCAATTTTCTTGTCTTTTATCTGTTATCTATGGACTATGGACTATGGACTGTCTGTTGTCTTTTAACTTTGTGCCCCTGTGCCTTGATGCCTTTGTGCCTGTTATTTTTTTTGTCTTTAACTTATAACTCATAACTAATAACTTGTAACTGTAGTTTCTGTCTATGGACTATTTTCTCAAACTCCCAACTTCAAATTCCCAAATTCAAAATCTTAAACATTTTCGCTCAATAA